>JBJTQS010000155.1:0-17661 GCA_046075765.1 Bacteroidota bacterium | reverse complement strand
TTGAAAAACCAATCTGCGAAAATCAGTTTAATTCGTTCAATCTGCGTTTTGATTTTTGAACTAGGATGATAAAGAATTCAAGAATGAACGCGGATGTGAATTGCTGTAAAAACAAATCCGCGAAAATCAGTTTAATCCGTTCAATCAGCGTTCCGCTGCAATATGTAATGTTTAATGAATTCCGTTCGACGCCAGATATCTTTCGGCATCGATGGCGGCCATGCAACCGGTGCCGGCTGCTGTTACGGCTTGGCGGTACACGTGATCTTGCGCATCGCCTGATGCAAAAACTCCAGGAATATTGGTACGGGTAGTGCCAGGAACGGTTTTGATGTAACCGGTTTCATCCATATCCAACCAACCTTTGAAAATAGCCGTGTTGGGCTGGTGTCCGATTGCAACGAAGAAACCTGTGACATCCAGCACACGCTCTTCACCACTCACGTTATTGAAAACCTTGGCACCCGTTACACCTTGATCGCCCAAGATCTCGCGCGTTTCAGTGTTGTAAAGCACTTCGATGTTGGGCGTGGAATTCACACGATGCTGCATGGCTTTGGAAGCACGCATCTCGCCCTTCCTTACAATCATATACACCTTGCGGCAAAGTTTTGCCAGGTAGGTGGCTTCCTCGGCAGCAGTATCACCTGCGCCTACAATCGCTACATCCTGACCACGGAAGAAAAAGCCGTCGCAAACCGCACAAGCAGAAACACCGAATCCGTTCAATCGCGACTCCGACTCCAAGCCTAGCCACTTGGCAGAAGCTCCGGTGGCAATGATGATGGTATCAGCGGTGATGGTAGTTTTTTCATCGACCACAACCTTGTGCACAGGTCCTGTGAAATCCACGGAAGTGACATAACCCCAACGGATATCTGTACCGAACCTTTCGGCTTGTGCTTTGAAATCCTCCATCATTTTAGGGCCGTGTGTGCCTTGCGGATAACCGGGGTAGTTCTCCACTTCCGTGGTGATGGTTAATTGGCCACCAGGTTGTAAACCTTGGATAATAACAGGTTTCAGGTCGGCGCGAGCAGCATATATGGCGGCGGTGTAGCCGGCAGGACCGGAACCGATGATGAGGCATTTCAAGTGTTCGGGAGACTCAGACATACGAATGGATTTGGGAGTTCAAAAATAATGAACGCAGGTGATTGTAAGACACAAAATCGATTACTGCGCGTAAATGGTGTCAAGCACAAAGGAATAGCCTTCCCAAATGCCGATGCCACCCGTAATATTGCTTTTGAGTGAGGCAGGAGCTCCAAAAGGGTTACCATTGGAAGTTACTTGCGATTCGGCCGATCTCCAAAAGCGGAAAGATTCCTGAGTAATAGAGCAAAACCGAACGGCAATGGTATCACCGGACTTGAAAAGTCCCGCCTCCTCGTTATTGTCATCGGGAGCGGTTGAGTTCGGCACGCTTCCTCTGGTTGCTGCAAAATCAAATGACAATCCGTTGTAAAAGCGGTCATCGGATACAGAGCCCAGTGGTGCCAGATAGTCATTGTCTTTCCCCAACCTTTTAGCGAACCAACGGAAGCAGTTACCAGCCTGAGGTGGATCGCTGATGCGTGCCCAAGCCCATCCCAATGAATCATTCTCGGGAATCAATCGAAACCAAACGCTGTCTAATGCAACTGGGACTGGAATGGTGGTTACAGAAGATAGCTGCCTACCGTCAGGAAGTTTGATTTGCAGAGAATAAGTTTTACCAACCTCACCGGTCATGGTGGTAGTAGTGTATAGATACCCCGCTGATGCAAATGGGGCGACCAGGGTGTCGGTCTGACTTCCATCCGATACGGTAACCACGGCATCTTTGATGGTGTACTGCAACAGCGTTAAGCTATCTACAGGTGCAAAAAACGGAGCAGTGCGAGATATGAATACTATGGGTGGCGCACCTGGTGTGATGTATCCCTCCACCACGATCTGTTCTTCAGCATCAGGAAGGTCAACGGTGATGTCTTTCTCGCAGGCTGTGAAAATGGTTGATAATATCAGCAGACAAAATATCAACGGAATAAAGAATGAATTAAACCGGTAACGCATCAGAATTTGAAATTATAGGTAACCGAAGGAATGATTGGAAACAGCGACACCTGTTTGGCCTGCAGCTTGAACTGCCCGTTTGCCTCATCAACCGAATCATCGAAGTAAATGAAATAAGGATTGTATCTGTTGTAAACATTAAAAATGGAGAAGTTCCAACTAGCTTCCCATTTGGCGCGCTTCTTAACCTTGAGTGTAGCTGAAATATCCAACCGATGATAAGCAGGTTGACGATAGGAATTGCGCGCTCCATAATCATAGTAAATCTGCGGGAAAGAACCATTGCCGGTTACAAGCTGACCCACATCTACAGGCCCATTCAAAAACAAACGACTTTGAGGAAGGGTAAGCGCATTGCCTGTAGCGTAAACCCAAACCGCACCGAAGGACCACTTTTGATTGAGCTCGTAGGTGAGCGCTAATGAAACGTCATGTCTACGATCATACTTTGCCGGAAACACCATTCCCTTGTTGAGCTCTGGGAATTTTCTTTCGGTCCAAGCCAAAGTATATCCCAACCACCCATTCAATTTGCCTCGAGTTTTTTTGAGAAAAAACTCAGCTCCATACGACCATCCTTTACCGAATACGAAATTGTTGTCTTGATTGTTCTTCACATCATCATCGGGCTGGGTACCTTCACGGTACTCAATCTGATTTTTGAGGTCTTTGTAATAAACCTCGACAGATGTTTCATAAAGATTGTTTTTCAGATTCCGGAAATACCCTAGAGCTATTTGGCTGCCTTGTTGTGGTTTCACGCGCGAGGAAGATGGCACCCATACATCCGTTGGAAGTGAAGCGGAAGACAATGAAGCCACGTGTACGTATTGATAATTCATCGTATAGGAAGCCTTGATAGATGAAGCACGATTCAATGCATATCGAAGGTTAAAACGGGGTTCGATATGGTTGTAACGCTGAACACTTTCGCCACGATCATAATTGATGGTATCGGTATTCACCAACAGTTCGTTTTGCAGATATCGTGTGAAAGGGCCCACTTGGTTGAAGTAGGTGAATCGCAGCCCACCTCCTACCGCGAACTTTTCGGTAATGTCCCAATCATCTTGCACATAGGCAGCACCCTCATGCGAGAAAAGTTGCACCTTGCCACCCAAATCGAATTCGGTATCGCCAGAGCTCGCTTCAACAGTGCTAGGCGTAAAAATGTGATACGTGTACTGGGCTCCAAACTTCACATTGTGTCTGATTTGCGGATACCAGGTAAAATCCGTTTTCAAGGTATAGTCGTTGATACCGCTGTACAATTTGAAATTGATGTTTTCCTGACCTGCGCTGAAGGCGAATCGGTAATCGGAAAAGATGGCAGAGGTGTTCAAGAACAAATTGTCGCTGAACAAGTGATTCCATCGGATGGATGCCGCAGCATTGCCCCATGGCACTTCGGCTGTGAATCCGGTGGATTTGCTTTTAAATTTAAAAGCATCGCGTCCGATATATCCACTTAGGAAAATCCTATCCTTATCTGAAATGCGATAATTGATTTTCCCGTTCAGGTCATAGAAATAATAGGTATTGCCTTCGGCGGCAGAGCCTGGGGCAACAAATGGTTCGCGCAGAAAAAGATCCACAAAAGTCCTGCGGGCAGAGAATATGAAAGATGCCTTGTCGTTTACTATTGGACCTTCCAGCGTTAATCGCGATGCGATGAAGCCCATTCCACCTTCTCCATGAAACTCGCGGTTGTTACCTTCCTTCATGGATATATCCAACACAGAGGCCAACCTTCCACCATATTTGGCAGGCATACCGCCTTTATACAAGGATACATTCTTGATGGCATCCGAATTGAAGACTGAGAAGAAACCGAACAAATGAGATGCGTTATAAATGGGAGCCTCATCCAATAACACCAGGTTTTGATCCGGTCCTCCACCACGAACATAATATCCACTATTGCCTTCGCCGGCCGATTGCACGCCGGGCAGCAGTTGAATGGATTTCAAAATATCCACCTCACCCATGAAGGCCGGCAGTGTTTTGATGGTTTCCATCTTGATATCCTCCTTGCCCATGGTTACCGATTGAATATTTTCATCGGCACGCTCGCCGGTGATGACAACCGTTCGGAAATCCAAAACCTCTATCTCCAAATCCAAGTTCAATCGCAAATCCCGATTAAAACTGATTTCTTTGGATATGGTCTTATACCCGATATAAGAAATGGTTACACTGTGCGTACCCTCCTCGAGGCTGATGGAGTAAAATCCATACTCATTGGTAACAACTCCCTTTTGCAGATTCTTGATGAGGATGGTGGCACCAATCAGCGTTTCGCCGGTCTTGGCATCGCGAACATATCCGCTAAGGTTAAAACGCTGCTTAGCTTGAGCAAGTGCCGATGTTTGGCTACAAACAAAAACGGAAAACAGCAGCAAGCTGGATAGTAAATTCTTAAAGCGGCCCATTTACTAGGTTAAAGCGATGGATGGTAAACAATCAGAAATGAAAAAAGTCCCGGTTAAGGGACTTTTTTTTCTTTTAGTCGGGGTGACTGGATTCGAACCAGCGACCACCAGCACCCCATGCTGATACGCTACCGGACTGCGCTACACCCCGAAAATCAAAGAGGTGCAAAATTAAGGATTTATTCCCTATCGGAAGACATTCGACAAAAGACAACCTACGAAGTTGCTTTTCAATTATTTAGGGGCTTGATTTTTAGCCTTTAATACCCACCAAATTCCTTTCACATCACTCTTCCATTCGGGTATTAGAAAAACCAAAATACTCTCTTCGAGGGCATCAATTGTCAGGACCAACATGGTCAGATTAAAAAAGACCACATTAAATCCGAAAAACATAGTGCAAATCAAGAAACATCCGATAGCCAATGCACCTGTTTTGGCTGAATAAGTATGAAAGCTACTAGGTCGGCCATAACGCCAAAGGCACAGTATGAGCTGCACCAAGTGAAGGGAAATCACCGAAAGCAAAACCACCAAGTGCGTTTTGAAATTGGCTTGCTCGAACATCCAAGCGCCTACGAGTCCGGTAAGTATGGTGAGCGTGTCTCCGTAAGAATCGAGAATGCTGCCGATCTTGGTTTCCTTTCGAAATCTTCTTGCCAGCTGACCGTCGATAATATCGGTAGTAAACGCCAATGTGAGCACCCATGCAAAGGCCTCGCGCTGGTCAGTCCCAATCAACCACCACATTACCGGAGCGCAAATAATACGCAGCAGGGTGATGAGATTGGGGAGGTTCCAAACCATGAACTATTTTTTTGAGGCCTCCTGTTCTAATTTGGCCTTAATGCGTGCTTGTTTGCGTTTGTGCATGCGCAAATTCAGCATTTCTACTGCAAGTGAGAAAGCCATGGAGAAGTAAATATAGCCTTTGGGTACATGAACGTGGAAAGCATCCACGATTAGAATCATGGCTATCATCATCAAAAATGCGAGAGCCAACATTTTAATGGTGGGATTGGCGTTCACGAAATCAGATACGCTCTTGGCGAATATCAACATGACCACCATGGAAATGATAACAGCCAGGATCATCACCAATAGATTGTCAACCAAACCAACGGCGGTAAGAATAGAGTCGAAAGAGAAAACCAAATCAATTACAACTATTTGCGCTATGGCAGCGTTCAAGGTCATTTTGCGAAGTGAAGGATCTTCCAAATCATGAGCACCTTCGATTTTGTTCCTGATTTCAAGCGTGGATTTATATAACAAGAATATGCCTCCCGCCAAAAGAATCAAATCCCTGCCAGAACAACTCCAAAGTGCAGACGATTCCATACCTGGCGGCAGATCGAAAACTACCCATGGAGCTGATGTCAACACATGGAACAATGCATCTTTCATTCCTATCACCCAAGTAATGGAGAACAGGAGAATCACACGCATCACCAAAGCAACAGCCAGTCCCAAAGTACGCGCACGTTTTTGTTGCTCAGGGGGCAGCTTGCCTGCGATGATGGATATGAAAACGATATTGTCGATTCCCAACACTATTTCCAATACTGCCAATGTGGCCAAACTGATCAGAGAGGCAACTGTAAAAAGTGTTTCGAAGTCTTGTGCTAAATGCATAGGTGGTTATGGATTAATGGGAATGTTTCCCTGTTTGATATAACTTGAAAGCCAGGAGTTTTTCAATGGCACCAACCATGAATGTTCGATGTCCTGAAGATTTTGAATCAGGTTATTGTACAACAAGGCATCAACAGACAATTCACCTGACTCGAGCAGCTGCGAAACGGTTTGAGCTTTCACAAACACATGCTTTCCGTCAGGATTTTTACACACAGCCGTCATTCGGTTGAAAAAATCGATGCCTGTTCGTGCACCCAACTCCTTCATGAAATGAACGCTTTTGTCGATGCTGCAACCGCTAGCATGATTGTGATCCTCATCAACTGCCAAGATTACGAACAAGCCATTACGAATTTCAGCACTGCCTCGTAGTCCAGCCTGATGGGCCGTCCATGTGGAAATAAATCTTTCCAATTCCATGGTGAGCAATGACTGCTCATCGGCATTCAATAACCTGGAAGATTGATAAATCCATACCCGAGATGTGGGTGGTAATGATGAAAAGGGAACAAACATGTTACAGATCGTTGGCTTGTGCAATGAGTTCGGCGATGTCGGACACTCGTACATTTTGCTCCTGTTCGAAATGCTTCACGCCGTCGGTCATCATGGTCATGCAGAACGGACACCCAACAGCAATGATATCGGGCTTATGGGAGAGGGCTTCCTCAGTACGTTCAATATTGATATCCCTGTTACCCGGCTCTGGCTCTTTGAACATCTGCGCTCCACCCGCACCGCAACATAGGCCGTTGGCACGACTGCGTTTCATTTCTGACAATGCGGCATCCAGTTTGCCAATAACATCACGAGGCGCTTCGTAAATATCATTTGCCCTGCCGAGGTAACAAGGATCGTGAAACATGATTTTCTTGCCTCTGAAAGCTCCGCCTTCTACACGCAAGCGACCGGCGTCAATCAATTGCTGCAACAGCTGCGAGTGGTGTAACACTTCATAAGTGCCACCGAGTCCGGGATATTCGTTTTTGATGGTATTGAAGCAATGTGGACAAGCGGTGACAATTTTGGTGACATTGTATCCATTCAAAACTTGAATGTTGGTCATCGCTTGCATTTGAAAAAGAAACTCATTGCCAGCGCGCTTTGCTGGATCGCCAGTGCAGCCCTCTTCCGTTCCCAAAACCGCGAATGAAACATTGGCGTGGGTAAGAATTTTGGCAACAGCCCTGGTTATTTTTTGTGCTCGGGCATCGAAACTGCCGGCGCAACCTACCCAAAACAACACCTCGGGTGTTTTTCCTTCGGCGGCCATTTGGGCCATGGTGGGCACTATCAACGTTTCACTCATGTGCTAGCTTATTAACCTTCTTGTGTCCAATTCATACGGTCGGCTTGTGAAAACTGCCAAGGCGCTCCGTTATTCTCAATTTTCGTAAACATGCCATTGAGTTCGGTAGGGGCGGCAGACTGCTCCATCACCAAATACCTACGCATTTCGACAATAATAGATAAGGGATCTATATTCACAGGGCAAGCTTCAACGCAGGCATTGCAAGTGGTGCAGGCCCAAAGTTCTTCCGGAGTGATGTAATCGTTTAACAATGTCTTGCCGTCATCATGGTTGGCGCCATGTTTATCATGGTTGCGACCAACTTCCTCCAAGCGATCACGCGTATCCATCATGACTTTACGGGGAGAAAGCTTCTTACCCGTGATGTTGGCTGGACAAGAAGAAGTGCATCTGCCGCATTCGGTGCACGAATAGGCATCCATCAGGTTTTTCCAAGTAAGGTCCTTCACATCCTTGGCACCGAAAGGCGTAGGGGTGTCTGAAGGTTGAGGGGGCACAGCCGATGGATCCATCATCAACCTAACTTCATTGGCTACGGCCTCATTATTGCTGAATTTTCCTTTCGCATCCAACTTGGAATACCAAACATTCGGGAAGGAAAGAAAAATATGGAAATGCTTAGAAAAGGGGACGTAGTTAAGAAAGGCGAGTATTCCGATGATATGTAACCACCAGCAAACACGCTCCACCATTATCAGCGACTGGTCGCCCATGCCAGCGAGTAGTGGATTCAGGAATGAGCTTATAGGAAACGAACCTGCCTGCACATAGTGGTCTACTCCGCGTTGCTGCAGCAATGAATCGGATGCATTCATGAATAGGAAGAGCGACATGAGCACCACCTCCGTTCCGAGAATGATCATCGCATCCTTGTTTGGAAAACCTTTTAACTCGGGTGATGTGAAGCGGCGCAGTCGAATGATTGCACGACGGGCGAAGAACACTACACATGCCACAACCACCAACAAGGCCAATATTTCGAAGCTTGCGATCAAGAAATCGTAAAATGGCCCGAGGAGATTGGCAAAAACCCGATGAGTACCAAAAAGTCCATCGATGATTATTTCCAAGACTTCGATGTTGATGATGATGAACCCGGCGTAAATGATGATATGGAAAAATCCAGCTACTGGACGGGTAACCATTTTCGATTGACCTAAAGCCACGCGGAACATGGTGGCCCACCGCTCCGATTTGCGATCGTTGATATGCACATCGCGGCCGAGGTTTATGTTACGAATGATTTTGCGGATACTGGTGTAAAAAAACCAGATGCCGGCACCGAGTATCAAAGCAAATAAAACACTGGATAACATGTTACAGACTTTGCACTGTTAGGTAAATCAAAAATTTTAGTGAATTCGATTCCGGTATTGTTTTCATTTGGGCTCCTTGTTCTTCTTTCCAAAGACGGAAAAATGCAAGTACCTATTGGGGTTTTTCTTCAAGTCCTTGAGCAACTCGTCCAAGTCTGTTGATGATTTCTGCAATGAATTGTATAAGCTATCATTGTTCAAGAGCGCACCCAAAGTACCTTCTCCTGCATTGATCTTAGTAACCATTTCAGAGAATCCTGATACGGCAGCATCGGCATTGCGAATGGTGGAGGAAAGGTTGGCTGCAGCAAGTGAGTCTGAAATGGAAGAGAAGTTTGCGATGATGTTATCAAGCTTGTCTTCGTTCTTACGGAGATTATCAGAAATAGACTCTACATTATCGATCATTTGGCGAAGCTTCCCTGAACCCGGAGCAAGCATCTCATCAATATTGGCAGACGCGCTTTCCACATTGGCCAAGGTCTTATCCAAATTCTCGAAAACGGAATCTAAAGATTTTCTGTTCTTATCAGACAAAACAGCATTCATGGAAGTAGCCAATGAGTCGAGTGTGGACATGAGTTTCTCAGCCCTGTCCTTAACCGGCAGCATTTGATCAGAGAAGCTTGTTTGAATATCTGAATTCAAGGTATCTCCAGGGGACGCTTCAGGGTTTCCAGGTACCAAAACAATTTCTACGGCCCGGCCTCCCAAAAGATCGGAGGAAATGATACTGGCCGTTGCCTTCTGGCTTACATAAACACCCTTTCGAATTTGAAGGGTAACAAGCACTAGTCCTGATTTGTCTTTGGTGAACTCAATCTTCTTCACCTGTCCAACCTTCAAGCCACTCATCAATATATCGCTTGATGGCGTCAATCCATCCACGCGTTTGTACAAAGCGTAGTATGTATCCACGCCAGTGAATAGGTCAACACCCTTTAGAAAATTCATGCCGTAAAGCAGTCCTGCTACGGCACCTGTGACAAGCAAACCAATTTTGACTTCTCTGGAAAATTTCAAGGTGGGTAATTTAAAAAATTGCTACGCGAATTTACTTCGTTTTGGACAATTCAACGGCCTCCTTTGCCGAAATCTTTTTCCCATTCAAAACGCCACAAACGAAAGCATCTGCAAAGCCCATTTTTTTGACATTGGAGAGATTGGATCCAGCCTCCTCATTGTCTGCAAATCGACCCACGAAATATCGACGCAAACCATCCTTGTCATCGATAAAGTAAACACCATCAACATTAGAAAAATTGTTGGGCTTCATAACTGATGCGGCAGGTATTGCCCCGATTTGAATTGCGAAATGCAAACCTTTGGGATTTCCGGCGTCGACCTGTTCGGCAACTACAACATTAGATGATTGATTAACAGTGTTTTGTTGAACAACTGTGTCGGTGACAACCGTATTGTTCTGAACCGAAGAATCAGTGGTACTGCCTTTGTTTGGGCTCTTGGCGTCGCTGGTATTGCTTCTGTTACTGCCACTGGTACTGCCATTACCGCTCCCACTATCTCCCTTCGCCCCGCCTCCGGCCTTTCGTTCCTGGTCGTTTTTGTATTTGGTGAATGCCCTTAAAATGGAATTAGCCATACTAGATTGCCCATCGTTACTGGCCAGGAAACGTTCGTCGTTGGCATTTGTAAGAAAGCCCAATTCTATCAGGACACTGGGCATGGCGGTACGGTAAAGCACCAAAAAGCCCGCCTGCTTTACTCCCCTATTGTTACGTCCCGAATAATTTTCAAACTCGTATTGTAATTTAGAAGCAAAAGCAAGGCTTTGCTCCATGTAGGTGTTTTGGTAAAGTGAAAAGATAATATGAGCTTCGGGTGACTTCGGATCGTACCCTTCGTAATTGGCTTGGTAGTCCTTTTCAAGAAGAGCAGATTCGTTTTCTCGTCGCGCAACTGATAAATTATCCTCAGTTTTATGAAGACCCATTACAAAGGTTTCAGCACCTAAGGCCGTAGAGGGACCCGAGTTGCAATGGATGCAGATAAACAAATCGGCCTTATTTCTGTTGGCGATGGCTGCGCGTTCATGCAACTCCACAAAAACATCCGTTTTGCGGGTGTAGATAACACGGATATCGGGAAAATACTTTTCTATCAATTCGCCCAACTTCAATGAAACCGCCAATGCGATATGTTTCTCTTTGGATGAGGAGCCCAAACATCCGGAATCATGCCCGCCATGACCTGGGTCGATGACAATGGTTTTAACCTGGTATTTAGGTGGCTTGTTGGGAAGCGTAAACGATGTCAAAGCCAACAGGATCAGGGTCAGCGATATCAGTCTTATGGAATTGAAAATGAACATCCTTAAATTTCGTAGCTTTGAGTTCTCAAATTTACGCGCCACCAGCACCTGATGCCTTCACGGGGGAAGCCAATATCAACAAAAATATTAACCGCGTTTTTGGTGGTTTTGTTGTGTAACGGTATGCCTACGGAACTGTTTTCTCAAACAGACACCACAGTTTCCGTGCCAAATGCCGATACCGCTTCCACTTCAAACCTGAAATCAAAAGTCAAGTATTCCGCTAAGGATTCCATTCGTTTTAATATCCCAGGAGAGCTTGTTTACCTATACGGCAATGCCAAAGTGCGCTATGAGGATATAGAATTAGACGCCCATTACATCGAAGTGGATTGGAATAAACGCCAACTGCTGGCCAAAGGAGGGTTGGATTCTACAGACAAGGAAACAGGATTACCTGTTTTCAAGCAAAAAGACGACTCGTTCTCGGCCCACACGGTGACTTACAACTTCGACACCAAGAAAGGACGCATCACCGAGGTGAATACCAAGCAGGGAGACGGATTCATTCTGGGAGAAACCGTCAAGAAAACAGACGAAAAAAACTACTTTATCCGAAACGGTAAATACACCACTTGTGACTTACCGCATCCGCACTTTTCGATTTCTTCCAACAAACTAAAGGTTATCCAAGACAGCAAAGTAGTAACCGGTCCGGCTTGGCTCGTTATAGAAGATGTACCTATGCCGCTGATGGTACCCTTCGGATATTTTCCAACAAGAAAAGGTCGCGCATCGGGCATCCTGTTCCCATCATATGGAGAATCGGGACGATTAGGTTTTTTCTTCAAGGACGGAGGCTATTACTTCGGGATTGGAGATGTGGTGGATTTCGCATTGACAGGAGATATCTACACATTGGGCAGCTGGGCAGCGAAATTCAATTCCAACTACGCACTTCGATATCGTTTCAACGGGAATGTGTCGATCAGTTACTCTGAAATCAAGACATCCGAAAAGGAGTTACCAGACTACAACCTCTTCAAGGATTTCTTTGTTCGATGGAACCACCGGCAGGATGCGAAAGCGCGTCCGGGTAGCACTTTCTCCGCCAATGTGAATGCAGGAAGCTCCGGCTACTATCAAAACAACATCTCCTCTGCAGGAAACTACCTTACCAACACTTTTCAGTCATCCATAGCCTGGTCGAAAAACTGGAGCGGGAAACCTTACTCCTTTTCAGCAAGTCTCACACACAGCCAAAACACATTAACGCGCGACATTTCATTGAGTCTTCCCAACACCAACTTCAGCGTGAATCGCATTTATCCATTCAAGCGTAAATCGGCCGTGGGAGGCGAGAAGTGGTTTGAAAAGATCGGTGTTAGCTATCAGAATAATTTCCAAAACAACATACTTACCAAAGACACCTTGCTGTTCAAGGAAGACGACCAATTCCGTTATGGCATGTCGCATTCTATTCCTATCAGCACATCTGCCAAGGTGTTGAAGTATTTCACGCTTTCGCCATCAATCACCTATAACGAAAGATGGTATCCCGAAACCATCCGCAAATCGTACGATAGTGATGCGGGAACGGTTTTGACGGACACCGTTAAAGGCTTCCGCGCCGCCCGTGATTTCCAAATGTCGGCTTCCATGAACACACGACTTTATGGATTGGTACAATTCAAGAGAGGAAAAATTGCCGCCATCCGACATGTGGCTTCTCCTACCGTTAGCTTTGGATACCGTCCTGATTTCAGTTCCAGCTCCTTCAACAACTATAAAAATTATACAGATGCGAACGGAGAATCCGTATCCTATTCCATATTCCAAAACGGCATTTTCGGAGGCCCTCCTTCGGGCAAATACGGAGCAGTTGGTTTTTCATTAGACAATAATTTGGAAATGAAAGTACGTCAGCAAACCGACAGCACCACGAACCTGAAAAAAATCAAGATTTTCGAAAGCCTTTCCGCGAACATTAATTACAACCTTGCCTCCGATTCACTTAATTGGTCGAACCTGAACATCAACGGTCGAACCACATTATTCGAAAAGGTGAACCTGAGTTTTTCGGGCTCTTTCGATCCTTACATTGCTGATTCATTGGGTAGAAAAATCAACGAATTTGAGTGGGATGTGAACAAGCGACTAGGCCGACTCACCAATGCCAATGCTTCTGTTAACTTCTCTTTGGTTGGAGGCAACAAGAAAGAAAGAACAAGCAACAAAGGAACTGATGCGCAATTGCAGGAAATAAATCGGAACATACAGGATTACGTTGATTACAGTATTCCATTTAATCTGTCGGTTGGATATAGCCTCAATTATTCAAAGCCCGGATTACAAGAATCGCAGTTAAACCAGACACTGAATATGAACGGCGATGTTTCATTGACAACGAAATGGAAGATGACCTTCAACACGGGATGGGACTTCATTGAAAACGACTTGTCGTACACATCGCTCGGTATTTTCCGCGACCTGCACTGCTGGGAGATGCGATTCAACTGGGTGCCTTTTGGATTCCAACAGAATTATTTTTTCCAAATCAATGTCAAATCATCCATACTTCAAGATTTGAAACTTACCAAGAAAAACGACATCTACGACCGATGAACCCATTGGAAAACACCCTTCAATCCACATCCTTCGAATTTCCAAAGCAAACCGCATTTTACAGCGGTAAGGTGCGCGATGTGTACACCATCGATAACAAGTACTTGGTTATGGTTGTAAGCGACCGCATCTCCGCTTTTGATGTGATACTTCCTCGAGCTATTCCTTTCAAGGGCCAAGTGCTGAACCAGCTTGCATCTTATTTTTTGGAATCAACCAAAGACATAGTTCCTAATTGGGTGATTGATGTTCCGGATCCCAATGTGACCATTGGCAAAATGTGCGAACCGTTCAAAGTGGAGATGGTTATTCGCGGTTACTTGGCTGGCATGCGTGGAGGACATACCGCAGTGGTTTACGCGAGTTATGCGGCGTGAAACTTCCGGAGGGCTTGAAAGAAAACGATAAACTGCCCGAGCCCATCATTACACCTACCACTAAAAGTCATCACGGTCACGATCAGGATATTTCTCGTGAGGAAATCATCGCACAGGGAATCGTTTCCGAAGATGATTATGCTCAACTGGAAAAATACACGCGGGCATTATTCAAACGAGGTAGCGAGATGGCGGCAGAAAGAGGATTGATCTTAGTGGACACCAAATACGAGTTCGGTAAGTTTAAAGGGCAAATCATGGTGATTGATGAAATTCACACACCGGATTCATCGCGTTATTTTTATGCGGAAGGATATGGCGAGCGTCAGCAAAAAGGTGAGCCACAAAAACAGTTGTCGAAGGAGTTTTTACGACAGTGGTTGATTGAAAACAACTTCCAAGGACTGGAGGGGCAAACGGTGCCCGAAATGAGTGACGATATCGTTCGAATGGTATCTGAACGATACATCGAGTTGTATGAGAACATCCGTGGGACGAAGTTTGTGAAAGACATCACATCAGAAATCCATCAACGCGTGGAGCGAAATGTGCTGCAAGCGCTGAAGAAATTGTGAGTTGGTCTAATATTATAACGCGTGCAAATGAATCGCGTATTCCTTGAGTTGTGTTGAAATGTATTACCAGATGAACCGCTACAACTTCAAACATATCTTTAGGAACTCTCTGTTTTTAGCAGTTTCATTCGTTTACTATGGCTGCAAAAGCGAAGTGGGTGAAACGAAAGGTGAAGAAAAAATCGTAAAGGATTTCAATCTCGCCTGTGAAAGCGGATTCATTGGTGATGACCAATCCGCCTATGTCGAAGGTGGAGGAGCTTCCTACCAAAAAACACTGGAAAACAAGGTCGATAGTAAGGAAACTCATTCGGGCATGGTACTTGTACCAGGAGGCACTTTCAGTATGGGTGGGGTGAATCCAATACAACTACAGAACGGAGGGCCAGATGAAATGAATGACGCAAGACCCATCCACACGGTATTCGTTGACCCCTTTTTCATGGATAAAACGGAAGTGACTAACGCGCAATTTGCGGAATTTGTAAAAGCAACGGGATACATAACTCTTGCAGAGCGGAAACCAACACGTGAAGAATTCCCAACGGCACCAGAAGAGAATTTGGTGGCTGGTTCAATTGTGTTTATTCCTCCAAGTCAAAACACAGATCTGAACAACCATTATCAATGGTGGAGTTACGTGACAGGCGCCAATTGGAAAAATCCAAACGGCAGTGCAGCGATTTCCGATAAGGACCTCGACAAGCCGGTGGTGCATATTGCTTGGGAAGATGCAGCTGCATACGCCAAGTGGGCAGGTAAAAGACTGCCAACCGAAGCGGAATGGGAATTCGCTGCGCGCGGAGGCCTTACCGGATGCATTTATACCTGGGGAAATGCGTTCAAGCCGGATGGTTCCCATATGGCAAATACGTTCCAAGGGGAATTCCCCTCTAGCAATACGGGTGAGGACGGATATCATGATGTTGCACCCGTGAAAAAATATAAACCCAACGGCTATGGACTACATGATATGGCAGGAAATGTTTGGGAGTGGTGTAGCGATTGGTACCGCAGTGATTATTATGCTTCCCTATCGGGAAATCAAGTCACCAAAAATCCACAAGGACCTTCATCTTCGTTGGATCCTTCGGAGCCGAACGTACCCAAGAAGGTTCAAAGAGGCGGTTCGTTTCTTTGTACGGAACAATATTGCACCAGGTACATGGTTGGAACCCGGGGGAAAGGCGACTGGCGCTCGCCAGCCAGCCATCTTGGTTTCAGATGTGTGCGCGATGTCAAGAAATAGTTGAGGTATTTTTCTGCTGGAATAGGAGGCAAACCCAATTGAATTACCAATATGGCAAAAAAAATCGGACTAGGGAAATCATCCCTGGTCCGACGAACAGATTACTGACTGTTCATTTGGCGGGAAACAAGGTGGATGCACCCACTCCGGATCCTTTTTGCCTGGGAGGAAAAGCTGCCATGCTCATCATGTACGTTGTTAGCACAGGTGAGAAGATAGGAGCGATCCATGTCTTTGATGTCATCCAATCGAAATGACCGGAAGTACCAGGTGTCCGCTCAAATGGATCCAACTTGATATTGACCAATAGTCCGCCATCCATTTTTTGAGGCGCATCCAGCCAGTTATCCTTGGTAGCCAAGTGCATCTTCCAATGGTCGACTCGCACGGCAGTCAGCTCAGACTCGGCATAGTAAAAGAACTCCCTACGCTTGGAAGGTGCGTTGTTGGTGATTACATCCCATTGGTCATAGCCATCCAAGTGTACTTTGTATCCGTATTTGCCGTCAAGCAGTTCGCTCTTGATATTCTTCTCTCCTAGTGCGCTCAACAATGTAGGCACCCAATCTTCACTTGTCATGAATTCTCCTGTGTATTTACCAGCGGGTATCTTACCAGGCCATTTTATCAGCATGGGCACACGATAAGCACCATCCCAAGTGGTACCCTTTTCTCCTCTGAATCCAGCGGTTCCCGCGTCGGGCCAATGGGCCAGGTTAACTCCGTTGTCGGAAGTGAACAAAACGATGGTGTTTTGGTCCAAATTCAACTGCTTGAGTTTATCCAATATCATTCCAACCAGATAATCCATTTGCATGACCGCATCCGCATATTCGGTCATGCCGGACTTACCGCGCCACTTTTTACTCACGTGGATTTTTTGATGCATTCGGGATGGGTTGAACCACAAGAAGAAATTTTGGTTCTTGTTCTTCTCAATCCAATTTAAGGCCTCTGCAGCGAATTCCTCGTCGATTTCGCCCATACGGTCGATAGTGAGTGGACCCATATCCTGTACCTTCTGCTTACCAACCATTCCCCATCTACCTTCCAGGGTTGAATCGAATGTTTCCGTGGCATATGTGCGAACCATGTTGCGAGGACGTCCTTCGAAATTCGGGTCCTTGGGGAAATCAGACTGCTCGGGCATCTCCATCATGTTCAAATGATACATGAACCCGTAGAACTCATCGAATCCATGAACAGTTGGAAGGTATTCGTTCCTGTCGCCCAAGTGCCATTTACCAATCAGTGCCGTTTTGTAGCCAAGAGGTTTGAGCAATGAAGCGAGCGTGGGATCTTCCTTTTGCAATCCTTGCTTGGCACCTGGCTGACCAACCGATGTCAGACCCGTGCGTATGGGATACTGGCCAGTGATGAATGCGGCACGACCAGCGGTACAGCTAGGCTGGCCGTAGTAATCGGAGACCATCATGCCCTCGTTCGCAATCCGATCGATATTGGGTGTGCGATAACTTGCCAGCCCCCGATGCATGCATGACAGATCATAATACGGAAGATCATCCACCATGATGACCACGATGTTGGGACGTTTTTGTGCGTATGCATTGGTAGCTATTAAAAATGCCATCATGCAAACGAATGATTTTACGATTTTTTTCATTGAATTAGGAATTGGTTTTTCTAAGGTTAGATGGATAGTATTTGCAAAAGGTAAACCATCAACGGTGTGGTTAGATTCAAGTTGAACAAGTGAATTAGATTATTTCTTTTTCATATTGGCATAAGAAACAACCATTGACACGCGAAGCATGTTGGACTCTGCGTCGTTGTAACCATACAGGAT
>JBJTQS010000154.1:0-5168 GCA_046075765.1 Bacteroidota bacterium | reverse complement strand
ACCTATTTGGTGGCATCGCGCACCATCGATTTCGTAGTACACGGTATCGAAGAATACACCGGTGTCACCATCATCTCCCAAAAAAGTGAGGCCATTCGTATGATGATTATCGGAACCATGAACCGGGGTGTGACCGTTTACAAGGCCAAAGGCGGATATCGCAGTCAGGACCTTCCTGAAAAAGAAATGGAAGTGCTGTTCACCGTAATGACCAACTTGGAAATCACCCGACTCAAAACCGAAGTAGAGCGAATAGACCCCAATGCTTTTCTGGTGATGAGTACGGTAAACGAAACAAAGGGAGGTACATTGAAGAGACGAAGGGTTTTGTAAACATCGTCAATAAAAAAGCCCCTGATTCATTTGAACCAGGGGCTTTACTTTTTCTATTTAAACTTACGCCTGCTTTTTGCGGCTCAACATGTCGTAAACGATAGGAGATGCAATGCACATGGAGGAATAAGTTCCAACTACGATACCGATCAACAAAGCGAAGGTGAATCCTCGAATAACCTCGCCTCCGAAGATGAATATAGACATCAGTACGAAGAAGATAGTTAATGAGGTGTTGATGGTACGGCTAAGGACGGCGTTCAGCGATTTATTCAAGGTCTCCTTCAAATCCCATTTCTGGTGAAGGTTCATGTTTTCACGGACGCGGTCAAATACGATAACCGTGTCGTTGATGGAGTAACCTACAACAGTCAGGATTGCTGCGATAAAGGCCTGGTCGATTTCCAATGAGAATGGAAGCACTCCGTACAACATGGAGAACAATCCCAAGGTGATCAAAACGTCATGCGCCAATGCAGCAACTGCACCGGCTCCGAAAGCCCACTTGCGGAATCGAACCACAATGTAAAGGAATATCACAACGAGTGAGAAAAGAACCGCGTATCCCGAAGAAACTTTCAAGTCGTCAGCGATGGTTGGTCCAACCTTTTGCGAACTCATGATTTGATCCTCTTTGATGCCCAATCCGGCAACCAATGCATCTTCCACTTTCTGGTCGGCGTCCGTGGAGTTTTCGCTTATCAAATAGGTAGTGGTGATTTTCACCTGATTCGATGGGCCGAAGGTCTTAACCTCCGGAGCCGAGCCGAATGGTTGTGATAGTTTTTCGCGAATGTCGCTGGTTACTACATTGTCATCGAAACGAACCACGTAAGAGCGACCTCCGTTGAAATCTACACCAGTGCTGAAGCCACGCACGAACATGGAAGCTATACCGCCCAAGATGATGAGAGAAGAAATGGTGTAATACATCTTGCGTCCATCAATCCAATCTACTTTGATGTTCTTGAACGCATTTTGAGTCATAGGAGTAAAGAACTTCACCGACTTGTTACGGTCAAGGCGCCATTCGAAAATCAAACGGGTAATGAAGATAGCCGTAAACATGGAGGTAATGATACCAATGATCAGTGTGGTGGCGAAACCTTGGATAGGACCAGATCCGAACACATAAAGAATGACGGCCGAGAGAATACTCGTTACGTTCGCATCGATGATGGATGAGTAAGCCATCTTGTATCCATCGGCAATTGCCAAACGCACGCCTTTCCCGGACGCAATCTCTTCGCGTATACGCTCATAAATGATGATGTTGGCGTCAACAGCCAAGGCGAGTGTAAGTACGATACCTGCGATACCGGGTAGTGTAAGCACGGCACCCAAGGAAGCAAGCACACCGAAAATGAAGAATATGTTTACGAACAAGGCTACATCAGCCGCCCATCCTGCGTTGCTGTAATAAAAGCCCATGAATAACAAGATCAGTACAAGGGCTATTATGAACGACATCAAACCTGAATTGATGGCTTCCTCACCGAGTGATGGTCCAACAACGGCTTCCTCTACGATGCGTGCAGGAGCAGGAAGCTTTCCGGCCTTCAGGATATTAGCCAAGTCTTTGGCTTCATTGATTTCAAAGTTTCCGGTGATGTTCGAGTTTCCGCCTGCAATCTCACCTTGTACGGTGGGGAAGGAGTAAACGTTATCATCCAACACAATGGCGATGCTCTTGCCTACATTCTCAGCGGTCAAGCGCTTCCAAACAGATGCACCTTCAGCATTCATGCGCATGGTAATCTCGGGCTTGCCATTGAATTGTCCGAAATCCTGGCGGGCATCGGAAATAGCCGAACCATCTAAAGGAGGGTTATTGTCACGGCCATTGGTCTTGATGGCAACCAATTCATGCACTTGAGCTTCTTTGGTTGGAGGTTTCACACCCCATAAGAACTTCATATTCTTTGGAAGCAACGCCTTCACCTCGTCACGGGCAAGTATTGCGTTCACCTTGGCAGTATCTTTCACAGCGGAATAACCTACAACAGGTCCGCGCTGGAACTCACTTTGATTTTGCGCGTTTTGAAAAATTGCAGGTCCAAGTACTGCAAAGAGCGGATTGTCTTTAGCGAAGGCTTCAGCCGATTTAGATGCGGAGTCTTGAGCTGCAGCAGCAGTATCGTTTTTGATCTGATCAAGCAATGCAGGCTTGGAAGTATCTCCAGCAGCGTTCGTAGTGTCATTAGAAGCAGTTGCTGTAGTATCAGTATTCGCATCTGTGTCAACGGTAGCAGCCAACAGGGAATCTTTCTTCTCTGTTTTACGCAGGCTCTCATTGATTTTATTCAAATAATCGAAAACATCTTTGTTTTCCCACGTTTCCCAAAACTCCAAACGGGCTGTTCCTTGGAGGAGTTTACGCACACGAGCAGGCTCTTTTACCCCGGGAAGTTCAACCAATATTCGGCCAGAACCCAACTGCTGTATGTTGGGTTGTGTTACTCCGAACTTGTCGATACGGGTACGCAGAATGTTGAATGAACGGTTAATGGCTCCATCGGCCTCTTCTCGGATTACGGCAATTACCTGCTCATTGGTTGAGTTGAAATTGATTCGGTCCTGGAGCTCCATAGTGCTGAACACCGCTGCCAGCTTTGCATTGGGATCAACTTTTGAAAACGCCTCGCCGAAAAGTGTCACGAAATCCTTCTGACTGTTTTTCTGCATCACTTGCGCCTCTTCCAAAGCTTTGTTGAAGGTGGCATCGGTGCTGTTATTGGAAAGGGAACGAATCAGATCCACTACCGAAACCTCGAGCGTCACGTTCATACCACCTTTCAAGTCCAATCCGAGGTTCAACTCGCGCTCTTTGGATTCACGGAAAGTGTATTCTTTCACCAAAAGGTTGTAAACGGGTTCATTGGCGATAGAGTCCAAATAGTTTTGTAAGGACTCGGCGTTACCTCCGGAGGCCTCTTGTGCATTTTTTTCAGCGTTCTGGGTTACCAGTGTAAAAGATAGCTGGTAAACACAGGCAAGAACGAACAGGATTCCCAGAAACGTGATGGCGCCTTTGCTTTGCATAATGAAATTGGTTGTTAAAGTGTTGATTTTAAGAGGCGCAAATATACAACATCAACACCATTTTTACAACAGGCAGAGGCTTGTGTAAAGTGCTGTTAAACAAGTTTATAGGCCTTTTATTCAGTATCAAATATTGCCACTTCTTGCACTTCTGTCAAGTTATTGATGGAAAGAGTTGAGACCTCTGTGCTGTGTGAATCCAAAGAAATACGGTTACCGTCAAATCTTTTTCGACCCCTGTATTGTTGATGAATCGATGGAAAAAACACCAATTCTTGAAGTCCGTGGGCTGCGTAAATCCTTTCAGGATTTTGAAGCTGTGAAAGGTGTGGATTTCACTGTTTATAAGGGCGATATTTTCGGTTTCTTAGGTCCAAATGGAGCTGGAAAGAGCACAACCCTGCGCATGGTAACCTCACTGATCAATCCAACAGCGGGCGATATCCGCATTTTCGGATTACCCCTCTCCTCAAACCGGGAACACATCCTTTCCAGAATGGGAATCCTGGTGGAAAAACCCGACCTCTACGGATTTCTCTCCGGATACGAAAACCTTAGCATGCTGTCATCTTTGAATGGCAAGCGTGCATCACGACAACGCATTGAGGAGGTAATTCATATGGTTGGACTGCAAGGCCGCGAGCAAGATAGGGTTCGAAAATATTCTCAAGGAATGCGCCAGCGACTCGGCATCGCCCAAGCACTCATACACGATCCAGAAATCATCATTCTCGATGAGCCTTCCAACGGACTTGATCCACAAGGCATCGTTGATATCCGTGAACTGATTATTCGGCTCGGGCGCGAATTCAAAAAAACAGTCATCCTTTCTTCTCACCTTCTGAACGAAGTGGAGATGATGGCAAACCGAATGGTGATTATCAACAAAGGACAAGTAACGGTTGAGGGCGAAGTTCAAGAACTACTTGGAGGTTCCACTATCAAAGTTACTTTGTCGTGTAGCCATCCTGAATTGGCACTGAAAATTGCTTCCGAAATTGCTCCTGATGTGCGTATTGCCGATGGTGAACTGGTATTGGAAATCCCGAGAGAATCAGTTGGGAAACTCGTTTCAAAATTGGTTGCCAACAACATCGAGGTGCATGCCGTGGTTCCTGTGCGGAAACTTGAGGATTATTTTATCAGCCTGACCTAATCTGCCATGAATCTCCTCCGTTTCGAATTATTCAAGATCTTCTGCAAGCCTCGCACCTACATCGGCTTTGCGGCCATCGCTGTGCTCGTGCCACTGATTCAAATCGCCCTTTACATCGATGGTCAAACCTACATCGAATTCAGTCTTCAAAACCTGAAAGAGGCATTTGATTTCCAAGGTGAACTTTTGAATGGATATCTGGCCAGTTATATCATACTTGCAACCCTATATGTACACATTCCTTTTCTGATAGCATTAGTATCGGGCGACTTGCTGGCAGGCGAGGCTGCTTCGGGAACACTACGACTGCTCGTTACCCGACCAATCAGCAGAACACGGTTGGTCTTAATCAAGTTTGCTGCCGCCATGACGTACACAGCCGCACTCATTCTCTTTATGGCTGTGGCAAGTCTGATCCTAGGAGTCCTCATCATGGGAACTGGCGATCTTATCGTGATCCGTAATACCATTTATGTGTTCTCCGAAAGCGATGTGCTGTGGCGATTGTTGTCGGCTTTCGGTTTCGGATTGGTAGCCATGTGGTGCGTAGCTTCTTTGTCATTCATGTTCTCGTCTTTCGCCAGTAATTCAATCGGTCCGATCATATCCACGATGGCCATCATCATTCTCTTCACCA
>JBJTQS010000153.1:0-17190 GCA_046075765.1 Bacteroidota bacterium | reverse complement strand
TGTCGTTTGCCGTTGGTGCTTACCTGCCACTCTCTACCACCCTACCCATTTTCGCTGGTGGCTTGGTTAAAGGACTGGTAGATTGGAAATCGAAGAAAAACAAAGTGGAGGCTGAGGATGCTGAGTTGGGCATAGGAAGTTTGTTTGCCACAGGGCTCGTTGCTGGTGGTGCACTGGCAGGTGTATTGGTTGCATTGCTATCCGTTAACGACGATATCTCCAAATCGCTTGGCATGGTTAACATGGAGCACACGATAACCGCAGCCGTTGGCGAAGGTGGATACATGATTATGGGAACGGCGTTCTTCGTTGGACTGGCATTCGTATTGTATAGAATAGCTACCAAAAAAGATTAATCAATTGATTAGGAAAACCAAATTCATGGTGTTGCTGGTGCTCATGGCATCAGCAACACTTTCTTGTCAGTCGCAGGAGCCCGCTCCAATCAAATGGATGAGCTTCGAGGAGGCCGTGGCGGCTTCAGGGAAAAATCCAAAAAAGTTATTCATTGATGTTTACACCGAATGGTGTGGATGGTGCAAGAAAATGGATAAGTCGACATTTGCAGACCCTGCCGTTGCTTTTTACATAAACGAAAACTTTTATCCTGTGAAATTGGATGCTGAAACCAAAGACACCATCCGCTTTCGTGAACAGGTGTTTGTATTCGAGCCCCAATACAAAGCCAATACTTTGGCCGCATCCCTGCTGGGTGGCAAAATGGGATATCCATCCTATGTAATCCTAGATGAGAAATTCGCTTTAGTAACCCAGCCCCTGCAAGGGTATATGACTACAACACAGATCATGCCCACTCTGCGCTATTACGCGGAGAACATCTACAAGGAAAAAACTTGGGAAGAGTTCGAATCGGGCAAATAAAAAATCCCCTTTCGGGGATGCTTTTATTAGGGTGAAAGACGGGGCTCGAACCCGCGACCTCCTGAACCACAATCAGGCGCTCTAACCAACTGAGCTACATCCACCATTTACGACACAAGGTGCCGCCCCATGAGGGACTGCAAAATTAACGAATTGCCTCGAATATTCAGTTCTTATAGTTGCTGAGATCGTATAATTTCATTTTACTGATTTGCAGCGAGTTAAAAAAGCCATTGTTGGCTTAATTTTGCATTGAAATAAAAACTCATGCAAGAAAAAACCCGCTTGATAGTGGATGGCATGACCTGCAGCAATTGCGCTTTGGGCGTTAGCCGCATTTTGCAGCAACAGGGTTTGCATGATGTACAAGTGGATTTCACTACGGGCGATGTTTCGTTCGAAGAGATTTCTGCGGACCAACTTCCTTCAATAGAATCCAAAATCCGTTCATTAGGATATGCTGTTAAGTCGGCCGACCTTTCCACGGCGACTGAGAACACTCAGTCAACCAAATTCCCCGGCACCAAACAGGAAAAAATGTTTCTGGTGTGCGCCCTACTATCATTGCCGCTCATGGGCCATATGTTTTGGGATTTGCCCATACTGCACCATCCGCTATTTCAATTGGCATTGTCGCTTCCTGTTTTAATGATTGGTTTATCACACTTCGGAAGAAGCGCTTGGACCTCCTTGAGGTCGGGTGTTCCCAACATGGACGTATTGGTTACCATAGGCTCTTTGTCGGCCTTCTTATACAGCATTATCGGTACGACTATTAATTGGGGCTCAACAGCCGTGCACCAATTCATGTTTTTTGAAACAGCAGCTACCATCATAACTCTGATCCTTCTTGGAAATGTGATAGAAGCACGATCGGTGCGCAAAACAACATCCGCTTTGCGCGAATTGATTTCCATGCAACCAACTTGGGCTGAGCGAATCACCATCCAAAAGGATTTGAGTGAGCATATTGAGAAGGTATCAGCTGCATCCATTCAACCCAACGACAAATTGATGCTTCGCACAGGAGATGCAATCCCTGCCGATGGAACCATTTATTGGGGTGAGGTGTATGTAGATGAATCGGCCATGACTGGCGAATCTGTTCCCGTAATGAAATCGGTTGGGCAAACCGTACTTACCGGAACCGTTTTACAACAAGGAACAGCTAAGATGACGGTTACCAAAACAGGAAATGCAACCGTTTTGTCAGGCATCATCGATTTGGTAAAACGCGCACAACAATCTAAACCAGAAATACAGAAACTTGGAGACAAGATAAGTGCATGGTTCGTGCCGGCTGTTGTGTTAATATCCGTTGCTGCCTTTTTCATCAACCATTTATTCTTGGACAGAGACATTCAACAAAGTCTTATGAAT
Source organism: Bacteroidota bacterium (assembly GCA_046075765.1). Taxonomy (GTDB): domain Bacteria; phylum Bacteroidota; class Bacteroidia; order AKYH767-A; family OLB10; genus JALRAP01. The sequence continues at coordinate 14,928 of JBJTQS010000153.1, read as the reverse complement.
GCGATATCCGTTCTAGTAATTTCTTGTCCGTGCGCTATGGGATTGGCAACACCAACTGCCGTTGCGGTTGGACTAGGCTCGGCAGCCCGTAAAGGGATTTTAGTGAAAGGTGGTTCAACTTTGGAACGGTTCAAAGGAATCAAAACCGTTGTGTTCGATAAAACCGGAACCTTAACTAACGGAAGGTTCAAAGTGAAGAAACTTCATGTGGAAGAAGGTGAGCGGGCAAACACTATTGATGTTTTGTGCAGTTTAGAGTCGCACTCGAACCATCCTATCGCCAAATCATTGGTTCAAGATTTCCAACACTTGGGCGCTAAGCAAATCCTATTCAACACTGTAGAAGAGTTGAAAGGAATTGGTATTCGAGGAACCGATGCATTAGGACACACTTATGAGTTGGTTTCAGGAGCTTCCACATCTGGCAGAATTCAAGTAGTAAATCACGATCTTTATTTATTTCGCAACGGGACACATCTGGCCTCTTTGGATATATCCGACACTTTGAAAAGTGATGCGGCTCAAACAATATCCACTTTAAAATCTATGGGATTCAAAACAGTTTTGTTGAGTGGCGACTCCGAAAGCAAGTGTGCTGCTGTTGCACAAGAGGTAGGCGTTGACTCCTACAAAAGCGGTATGCTTCCTCAAGACAAAACCACCTTCATCAAGCAACTCATGCAACAAGGGCCTGTTGTGATGGTTGGTGATGGAATAAATGACGCCCCATCGCTGGAGACTGCAGATATCGGAATCAGTTTCGGAGATGCTACCTCTGTTGCCATGAACGCTGCAGACGTGGTTATAATAGGAAACGGCGAGTTGAAATCCGTGATAACGGCAATAGAAAAAGGCAAAATGACCTTGCACACCATCCGACAAAACCTATTTGGGCATTTGCCTACAATGTAGTTGCCATACCTATTGCCGCAGTTGGATATCTTAGTCCGATGGTGGCGGCATTATCGATGGCTTTCTCGGATGTGGTGGTCATTGGAAACTCTCTTAGAATTCGATTGAAAAACCATTAGGATGCCTAACGCACGAAAAAAAGTATTGTTTGTATCTCGTTGGTATCCCGATAGGCACGATCCAATGCCGGGGTTGTTTGTGAGGAGACATGCGGAGGCTGTGAATTTGTTCGCCGATGTAACAGTACTGTATGTTACCGCAGATGAGACATTGCGTTCAGGGAGGGTTTTTAGAGAAGAGTCCATACACGGCAGCATTCGAGAGCATCGCATTTATTTCGGCAAATCTTCGATCGGACTGATTAATGCTTGGCGGTTTGTTAAACATTATCTGCAAGCGGTGAATTCTATGGATGCTCCGGACTTGGTGCATATACATGTCCTCTCCCGCACGGCCATTCCTGCTTTATGGCTAAAGTACACTCGAAAAACACCATATATCATAACTGAGCATTGGTCGAGGTATTTGCCACAAAATGTTGCCACAGGCGCTTATCGCGGATGGCTCAGGAAATGGTTTACCAAATTGGCTGTTCGAAATGCTGATTGCGTTACAACTGTTACGAAAAACCTGGCTAACGCGATGCAGACATTAGGATTGAAAAACAAATATGCTGTAACGCCCAATGTGGCGGATTGCGGTTTGTTTCATCCTGAAGAGAATAACAAACAAAAAGAATTTGATTTCATCCATGTTTCTTGTTTTGATGAACCGGCAAAAAACATCAAAGGGATTGTGGATGCTTTTGAGCAATATGTTCGGCTTGGAATGAAAGGAAACCTAACCATCATAGGCGACGGTCCTGATTACAATGCCGTTTTTGCTTATGCTGAAACGACGAAGCTGGTAGGAACCAGGATTTCATTTACTGGATTGATGGAAGGAGAACAATTGGCATCCAGGATGCGGCAAGCTGATGCGCTGGTAATGTTCAGCAACTACGAGAACCTACCGTGCACTATTGTAGAGTCTTTATGCTGTGGCGTGCCTGTTATTTCCACTGATGTTGGGGGCATCTCAGAGTTTGTTAACCATACCAACGGATTACTGATTCAACCTCGAGATGTATCAGGATTGGTAAACGCCATGATGGAATTGGCCTCAGGTGGCTTCGCAACCCAAAAGCAGGAAATCGCAGCCTACGGAAGCCTTCATTTTTCAATGGAATCCATATCAAACAATTTCAAACAACTATACGGGTTTTAATAGCTGTTTTTCAACCTTTTAGATAATTAACAAAATCTTAATTTTTTTTTGATTTTCAACCACACAAATTGTGTTGGTATGCCTACATTTGCCTTTACTGTAAGACAATTCTAACCAATCAAATTAATAACCAATCAAAACCAAACAAAATGAAAAAACTGTTACTCAGTGGTTTGGCTTTGACTTTCACTTTCTCTGTTTTCGCTCAGAACAATAGGGAATCCGTGCAGTCCAGGCTAAATGAATCCACCCAGAACCAGAAGCGTCTGGTTCAGCGCCCATCTGATGCCGCTATCGTTCCAACCCGCGCCATCAACCCTACCGTTAGCTCAAACCGTGGATCCATGGTTGAAACTGTTATCGGTCAAACTACTTATGATTTGCAATCCAACTACGGTTCAGTAGGTAACCGTGTTCATCGCAGTGCCGACGGTTCTATTTCCGTTGTTTGGACAAAAGGTGACACCCCAACTGCATACCCTGATCGTGGTATGGGTTACAACTATTGGAACGGCTCTTCTTGGGGTCCAATTCCAACTGCTCGTCAAGAAGCTTACCGTACTGGTTGGCCTAACATCGGCGTAACTGGCACCGGTGGTGAAGCAGTAGTTAACCACGGAACCAACCCAACCAACTTACACACTCGTCCTACCAAAGGAAGCGGTGCTTGGACTTCCGGCGCACTCGGTACAACTACTGTAACTTGGCCACGTATGGATGTTGGTGGCGCTAATGGCAACTCCATCCACGTAATCGGTAACCCTAACGCTGCACCTTTCTACAACTTCTACTCCCGTTCAACTGACGGTGGTGCAACTTGGTCTGACGAAAACGTAGTACTTCCGAACTGGAGCACCTACTTCTTCGAAGGTTCTGTTGACGGATATGATATCGACTCTCGTGGTGACATAGTTGCCATGGTATTCGGTGGATTCTCTGAGAGCTTGGTTATGTACAAGTCTACCGACAACGGTGCCACTTGGACCACAACCGTGATCAACGAGTTCCCATTGGCTCCTTACGATCCAAACTTGGGTATTTCTGATGTTGATGGCGACGGCGTTGCTGACACCATCCCAACTACCGACAGCGGTATCTCTTGCGTAATCGACAACAACGGAACCGTACACGTTGTAACAGGTAGCACCCGTATCCTTTGCGAAGTATCTCCTGACGTTTCTTATTTCCCTGGAACGGATGGTCTGCTTTACTGGAACGAAACCATGCCTGCTGGTGACATCACCAACAACGTAATTGCTTTCGTTGAAGATATCGATGGAAGCGGTGTTATCGAAATCGCTCCAAACATCGCAATTTACCAGTGCGGTCTTACCAGTATGCCTTCTTTGGGTATCGATGCTGATAACAACATCCACTTGGTTTACTCTTCAATCATTGAGAACACTACTAACGGTAACCCTGACCCAGCTTGGGAAGAGTCGTTCCGTAACTCATTCTACATGACTTCTTCTGACATGGGAATGAACTGGTCAACTCCTGTTCGTTTGAACGGTTCTGACTTTGATGAAATGGTATGGCCAATGCTTCCAAAGAGCATCGGTAACACGGTTGATGTATTCTACTACAAAGACGGCGAGCCTGGTAACACTTTCCAGCCAACTGGAAATCCTGATGCTCCAGCTCCATACGATGTAATCCATACCCCACAGCCAAACCCATTCAGCAGCGTAGCTGAAGTTGCTACTGCAACTCAGGTTTCTGTGTTCCCAAACCCTGCTTCTTACAATGTACAAGTTACCTTCAACATGGCTAACGCTCAGGAGGTATCTTTGCAGTTGGTAGACGTTCTTGGAAAAACCGCTTACAGCAGCCAAATCAACGCTGTAGCTGGTTCCAACAACCAATCTATCAGCGTTCGTGATCTTGCTTCTGGTATCTACACCCTGAACATTGTTTCAGCCAATGGTGTTGCTACTCAGAAAGTTGTTGTGAAATAATTCACTTCAAAATGTTTCAAAAGCCCCGTGCAAATGCACGGGGCTTTTTTTATTCCGTTTGATTGTTATTTTTGAAGAAGTAACCTAAACCAAAATCTCATGAAAAAAAACCTACTATCAATCGGTCTGCTTTTTGTGGCCATGGTGGCAACAGCGCAAAATCGCCCCGCCGCTATCAGCACCATCAAAGAAAGACTAAACCGTACTGGTAATCTTACCCCGGCAAAAGTTCAAACATATGATGTTTCCGGTGACGAAACCCCAACCAATCGCATTAACCCGACTGTAAAAGGTCAGCCCTCCAACCCGAACAAATCATCCATGGCGCAAACCTTAATCGGCGCTACCACTTATGATTTGCAATCGAATGGATCTATCCAAAATCGCATCTATAAACTCAATGGCAATGTGCACGCTTCTTGGACAGGTAGTACCGATCAAGGTGGTACTTACCCCGATCGAGGAACTTGGTACAACTCCTACAATGGCAGTTGGGGAGCAGCGCCAACCGCAAGATTTGAAACCGATCGTCGCGGCTGGCCTAGCCTGATTCAATTGGCTAACGGCAACGAAGTTGTGGTTTCCCATGGTTCAGTTTCCAACCCAACCGCAATCAATCGCCGCACTACGGCTGGCGGAACTGGAGGTTGGACTCAGACTCCAATCCCAGGATTTACAACCGGGCAAAACACCTTATGGGTCCGTACTGCCGCCGGTGGTCCTGATGGCAACACCGTACACATGATCGATATCTCCTATCCTACCGGCAATGGTGGCACAGCAGTGAATGGCTTGAATGGTTGTCTGTCATATAGCCGTTCCTTGGATGGTGGGCAAAACTGGGATGTGCTCCGCGTGATTCCTCCTGGCATCGATAGCACTACCTACAACGGCTTCCGTGCCGATGCATACGCAGTGGATGCTAAAGACAATGTAGTCGCTTTCATCTCGGGTAACTTGACAGATGACTGGGCACTTTGGAAATCGACCGACAACGGTTCTACTTGGACCCGCACTGTAATGCTTGATTTCCCATTTACAAAATATGATGATGTGACGCAAACCACAGACGTGGATGGCGACGGTGTTGCCGATACCTTGTTGACTACCGATGGGTCTTATGCCATCCTGATAGACAACAACGGAATGGTACATGCATTTGGTGGAGCCATGTTGATACTGGATGATGATCCAGCTGCAAACCTCGGACTATTCTTGTCAACCGATGGCCTGCTCTATTGGAACGAAAGCTTCGGTTCGAATGAGCCTGTTGTTATTGCTACCGCTCCCGATATCGATGGCGATGGTGTTGCTTCTTCATTCGCTACAAATTTAGGTGGTCGTTACGGAAACGATGGAATCTGCTCTATGCCAAGTGCGGCTATTGATGCAACTGGCAATATTTACCTCAGCTATTGTCCTTTGATTGAACTTACCGACAATGCATTGCCAGACCCAAACAATTTCTCATTCCGCAACGTGTTGCTGATGGCTTCCACCGACAATGGTGCAACCTGGGGCCCTTCTGTCAATATTTCAAACAGCAATTTTGACGAGGCCGTATTCTGTGCGTTGGCCAAAAACGTTGATAACTGTGTGAGCATGATTTGGCAACAGGATGGTGCTCCTGGCTATTCCGTTCCACCAAATGGTCAACATGCGATTCAAAGTAACGACATCGTTTATGATTGTATAGATCCAAACATCGTGTTGAGTATAAACGATGCAGAATCCAACACCGTTAAGTCGGTAAATGTATTCCCGAACCCGGTATCCAATCAGCTCACCATCAGCATTCAAAACGAAGGGCTGAAAGAGTGCCGTTTGGAAATCCGTAACATCGTTGGCCAAACCGTGTGGACTTCCGTGGAGCAGAACGTGCCTGCAGGAGTGCTACGCTTGGATGTGGATGTGAAAGATCTTGCTTCTGGTATGTACTCACTTCGAGTAGCAGATGATCAAAATGCCCGTACCGTGAAATTTGTCAAGAACTGAGTATTAGATTAGCTATAAATTCTAATGTCAAGGGCCGCTCTTCCGAGCGGCCCTTGTTGTTTTATCAAAGAAGATCCATCAAATGATGCACCCCATGCGGTCGATGCATCTTGAATGGCTCGCCATGTTGCGTTCCAATCAGCCGGCCCATCTCTAATGCCCGATAAACGATCATATCAAGAAATGCCTTGCTAGAAATAGGTGTATCAGGTTCTTTTGAGTCCGGATTATAAAACTGTGATTTATATGCCAGTATCGACTCCATTCGCTTATCCATGAATCCTGAAATATCCACAATGAAATCGGGCTTCAATTGCCAATCCTGTACATAGTGGTAAACAGACTTAGGACGCCAAGCTTCCTGCTTCACTCCTTCAAATTCAGTTTCAATTTTGGGAAGTCCTGCAAGAAATGCGGATTCGGCAACCAATTTTGCAGCACGTCCATGGTCTGGATGACGGTCGTCTGTTGTATTGGCCAGCACGATATCAGGGCGGTATTTCCTTACGGCACGAATTACTGAAAGTTTGCTGGCTTCATTTAATTCAAAGAATCCATCCGACAAATTGAGATTTTCACGAACATGAATGCCCATGATTTCGCTTGCTAATCGACATTCCTGGTCGCGGATCTCAAAATTGCCCCGTGTACCCAACTCTCCCCGGGTAAGATCCACAACACCTACTTTATGGCCGAGGGATACATGTTTTATGAGCGTCCCAGCGCAGGATATTTCCACATCATCGGGATGTGCGCCAATTGCCAAAATATCTAGTTTGATCATATTATGAATTACGAGAAAAAGTCAAAAAGGTTATAGCTTACTTTTGCCGAAGTCAATTACCAACCGTGAACCGACTCTGGAAACTTATCGCTTTGGAATTCAGCCACGAATTTAGGCAAAAAAACGCCTTAGCTGGAACCTTCATATACGTGTTGGCGACAGTATTTGTGAGCTATCTGGCATTTAGGAGGGTCGTAGATGTGCCAACTTGGAATGCCCTGTTTTGGATTATCATGCTTTTTGCCGCGGTGAATGCGGTTGCTAGAAGCTTTATGCAAGAAAGTGCAGGCGTGAGGTTACATTATTACTTTTTGGCAAGTCCGCTAGGTGTCGTATTTTCCCGAATCCTGTACAACTCCATCCTACTGTTATCCATAGGCATTATCAGTCTTGGCTCATTCCTTGTGTTTTTGGGAGGTAACATACAAGATGTGCCAGGGTTCCTATTGGGTTTGGTGCTGGGCAGTTTGGGGTTGGCATCAATACTTACCATGACCTCGGCTATCGCTTCCAGAGCAGGAAATAGTCCAACCCTGATGGCCATCTTAAGCTTTCCAGTTTTGATACCATTCTTGATGGTGTTGATACGCTATTCGAAGAATGCCATCGATGGGATTGCCTGGACAGTAAACGGTTCTTACGCCCTTGTAATGGCAGCTTTAACCGGCTTGGTTTACGCACTCACGTACATACTCTTTCCCTATCTTTGGAGGGATTGAAAAGGCAGCTTCTTAAGCCTTGTAATCCATTAAAAAACAAGACTTTGATGTTCAAGCATTGGTGGAAGTTTCTTTGTGCCCTGCTTTTATCCTACACCGTGGTTGCAGGTTTTTTGGGTGAAGTACCTGCATTAGCTATTTTGAACGAAAGCATCCGAAATCTTTACTTTCATGTGACGATGTGGTTTTCGATGATGATTCTCTTTATCATCAGTCTTGTTTATAGCATTCGCAATTTGGGAAATCCGACTTTCGAAAACGACACCATTGCATTGGAAAGCGCCAAAATAGGAATGCTTTTCGGTGTACTTGGTTTACTCACAGGCATGGTATGGGCAAAATTCACTTGGGGCGCATGGTGGGTAAATGACGTGAAGTTGAACGGGGCTGCCGCCACCATGCTGGTTTATGCTGCTTACTTTCTACTCAGAGGCTCTCTTGAAGATCCTGAAAAAAAGGCTCGTATTTCAGGTGTCTATTCCATATTCGCCTTCGTAATGATGTTGGTATTCATCATGGTATTACCTCGCATGACCGACTCCTTGCATCCTGGCGATGGTGGAAACCCTGGTTTCAACAGCTACGACTTAGACAAAAACCTTCGTCAGGTGTTTTATCCCGCAATCATAGGCTGGTCTTTGTTGGGTGTTTGGCTTATGAACATCGGCTATCGAATGAAAAAACTACAAGTGAACAAGAATCAAAAATAAAATTCGATGTTAAACAAACTTACCGCTCTCTTCTTTGTCTTGCTTTCGGCCCTCAACGCCAACGCCCAAGCTGTGGAAATGGCTGATGTAATGCGTTCGAATGGCAAAATATTCGTTGTGGTAGCCGTTGCAGCTACCGTAATGGCAGGCATTATCGGTTACATGGTTTATTTGGATATGCGGGTTAGGAAAATGGAAAAAGCACAAAGCAGCAAGTAAAATACCATTGATGAAAAAAACGCACATCATCGCCATTACAGTCATCGCCATTTTATTGGGTGTAATCGTGAGCACAATCTCCGACTCCAGCACTTACGCATCCTTCTCAACCGCCATAGACAATGAGGGAGACATGTACCATGTAGTTGGCAAGTTGAACCGTGAAAAAGACTTCATCTACAATCCATCAGAAAATGCCAACATTTTCGGTTTTTACCTTATCGATAACGATGGCAAAGAAATGAAAGTGTTGTATAATGACACCAAGCCTCAGGATTTTGAAATGTCTGAGCAGGTGGTTGTAATCGGAAAAGTTGTGGAAGGAGAATTTCGTGTAGCCAAAGGCGATTTGTTAATGAAATGTCCTTCCAAATACAACGGTAATCAAGGACCACAAGGAGAATTTGTACGAGTTCCCCAATCCTAAAATCTAATGGATATAGCTTATGTAGGAGAGCAGCTCATTTGGGGCAAACTGGGAAACACCCTGCTTTCATTGGCATTCGTTGGCGCACTATTGGGTGCTATAGCGTATTATTTAGGATTCAAAAGACCAGATGAAGAAAAGCAGTGGAAGCTTATCGCTCGATCGGCTTTCGTTTTACATGGTCTCTCGATCATCGGCATTTTCGCGGTGCTCTACTATCTGATTTTCAATCACCGTTTTGAGTACTACTATGTATGGCAGCATTCATCCACAGAAATGCCCATGCGCTACATCTTCGCAAGTTTCTGGGAAGGTCAAGAAGGAAGTTTTCTGTTATGGACATTCTGGCATGTAGTACTTGGCGCCATATTGCTTAGAAAAGGTGGAAGCTGGGAAGGACCTGCAATGGTTACCGTGTGCCTGGTACAGGTATTTCTGGTTTCTATGGTGCTCGGTGTTTACGTTCTCGGGCACAAGATCGGCACCAACCCGTTCACATTGTTGCGCGAGCATCCTGACATGGCCAACCTTCCCTTTGTTCAGTTTCCCGATTATCTGCAGCGCATCGAAGATGGTCGTGGCTTGAACCCGCTATTGCAAAATTACTGGATGGTGATTCATCCTCCGGTTTTATTCCTGGGATTTGCCTCTACACTGATCCCTTTCGCTTTCGCGATGGGTGGCATGATGACAAAACGGTACCGTGAATGGACCACGCAAGCAACACCTTGGTCGTTTTTCGGAGTAATGGCATTGGGTACGGGTATCTTGATGGGTGGCGCTTGGGCTTATGAAGCATTATCGTTTGGAGGTTTCTGGGCATGGGATCCTGTGGAAAATGCCTCCTTGGTGCCATGGATGACTTTTGTTGGAGCCGCACACGTTATGGTAATCCATAAGAAAAACGGCACCACCATGCTGAGTAGCTTCCTGCTAACGGTCCTAACCTTTATCCTGATCCTTTACTCCACATTCTTAACTAGAAGCGGCATCTTGGGCGATACATCTGTTCACTCGTTCACCGACTTAGGCATGACAGGACAGTTGGTAATCTACATGGCATTTTTCGCAGTCATGGCGCTATGGCTATGGTTCAGGAACCGCCACGCATTTGTGAGCACTGAAAAAGACGACCACTTGTATTCTCGTGAATTTTGGATGTTCATCGGCATGCTGGTTTTATTAATCGCAGGTCTGCAAATCACCTTCACCACATCCATACCTGTAATCAACAAGGTGTTTGGCACTAACATGGCACCTCCTGCCGATGTGATAGGTCACTACAATTCATGGCAGATTCCATTTGCCATCATTATCTGCATATTGATCGGCTTTGCTCAATTCTTGAAATACAAGAGCACACAAGCAGGTGATTTCTGGAAAAGAATCGCCCTTTCGGGGATTGCTTCCATTGTTATTAGCTCCATAGCTGCATACTACATACAATTCGACCGAGTTCAATACATCCTGCTTCTATTCGCGGGTATGTTTGCGTTGTTGGCAAACCTCGATTATGCCTTCAGGTTTTTGAAAGGCAAATTAGATCACACAGGTGGTTCGGTTACCCATATTGGAATGGCGTTGATATTGGTTGGTGCACTGATATCGAATGGAAAGCAAGAGGTAATCAGTAAGAACCTGTTGAATGTGGATTTGGGTAAGGATTTCCCTAACGATGAGAATATCATGCTTCATCAGGGAGACACCCTACAAATGTCGAAATACTTCATCAGCTACACAAGTAAAGAGCGCGAAGGCGTAAATGTGTTTTACAACATCGAATACTTCGAACCTAATTTCGAAGCAGGAACATTAGAGCCGGCCTTTACGTTGCGCCCACGCATACAATTGAATCCTCGAATGGGTAATGTTGCAGAGCCATCAACCCGTCATTTCCTCGACAAAGACATCTACACCCATATCACATATGCTGACATGGAGAGTTTAGAAAAACCAGAAGGAGCTGGCGAATACCATGAAGCCAAAATAGACACCATACAAGCAGGCGACACGATTGCAACCAGTAACTCCCTCGTGGCATTCAAATTCAAAGGCATCTCCGTAGATGTTGACCGCAAGGCGTTGGGATTGGAGGAGAATGACATTGCTGTTGCTGCCAAGTTGGAAATCATGGATGTAAACAACAAGGTGCGCGAATTCAATCCGCTATTCATCATTCGCGGGCAAAGGGTATTCTCCAAGGAAACCATCGTAGAGGACCTCGGATTGAAAATCGCCTTTATCAACATTGATCCAGACAACGGCAATGCCATCATTTCCATAGCCGAGAAGAAAGAAAATAAGCGTGAGTTCATCATCATGAAAGCCATCATTTTCCCTTACATCAATGTATTGTGGATCGGCTGCATATTGCTTATCGTAGGATCCATGATGGCTGTTAGAAAACGCTTCCGCGATCTACGAAGACAGAAAAAAGACCAATTACCTGCATGAGGATTTTCGTCATAGGCTCGGGTAGGATGGCCAATGCCTTGGCTCCTGCCCTGCTGCGTGGCGGTCACACTATAACAGGAGTTTACTCTCGTAATGTTAAAAGCGGATCATCTTTGGCCCGCTATCTAGGGTGTGAATTTTCCAGTACATTAAATGTTCCCAAAAACACGGATTTGATCCTGCTCGCGGTTCACGATGATGCAACACCTATCCTTGCAAAATCACTGAAGAGAACCAAAAGCATAATAGTTCATACCTCAGGTGCTGTAGATGTTTCGTCGCTTGCAAGAAAAACCAAAGGAGGCGTTTTTTATCCCCTTGACACCATGAACGGAAAGCGAAACATAAATTTCCAAAACATCCCAATATGTATTGAAGCCACCGATGAGAAAACACTCGCTACATTACTTGCTTTAGCCAATTCGATTACCAAGGAGGTTTATGTGATGGATTCCAAAACACGGATGGCGGTTCATGCTGCCGCCGTATTCACCAATAACTTCACCAACCATTTGTTGGGAATGGCTTCAGCTATAACCAATCAAGTAGGTGCACCCTTCAACATTTTGAAAAAGCTGGCTCAAACAACAGTTAAGAATGCTTTTGCCGGCAACCCGTTGGATGCTCAAACCGGCCCAGCCAAGCGTGGCGATCAAAAAACCATCAAAAAACATCTGGACTTCCTTGCCAAAAATCCGGAAGCGCTCAAGCTATACGCTACCTTGACAAAGAGCATTGCCGCTGTTCATAAGAATAAAGCCGTAAAGGGTTAGCTTTTCGCACTTTTTTCATATCCTTGCGATATGGACATCAACTTCAAAGAAAGACTTAAGAAAGTAACCACTTTCGTTTTCGATGTGGACGGCGTTTTAACCGACGGCTCGCTTTTGGTAATGCCGGATGGAGAGTTTCTTCGCAGGATGAACATTCGGGATGGTTATGCCATGCAGTTGGCAATCAAGGCTGGTTACCGCATGGCAATCATTTCTGGAGGGCACTCATCGGGTGTTCCAGTTCGACTGAAAAGATTGGGCGTACAGGAAGTGCACATGGGTGTTGCCAATAAAATCACAGTTCTTACTGAAGTGCTTGAACGCTTAGGCTCCAAACCTGAAGAGGTTTTGGTGATGGGTGATGATATGCCGGACCTTCCCATGCTAAATCATTGCGGCGTCCCTTGTTGTCCGTATGATGCAGCTTCAGACATTCGCAAAGCCAGCGTTTATGTATCGCCGTTGAACGGAGGACAGGGTTGCGTGCGTGATGTGGTTGAGCAAGTTCTGAGGTTGCACGGAAAGTGGCAATGAAAATACTCCAAACCTTTTTAGCCTTGTTCAGACTGGTTCGCATTGGCAACCTGGTCATGTTGTGCGGAGCCATGTTATTGACCCGACACATGCTCATACTTCCCATACTTGAACTGAATGGAATTGAGTCTTTGCTGAGCCAAACGAAATTCAATTTATTGACTTTGGCCGTTGTGCTCGCAGCTGCATCAGGTTACATCATCAACAATTTGATGGATGTGGAAACCGACAGGGTAAATGGAAAAGAGCGCGGACTTGAGCAAATCGGAAATCGCAATGCGCGGCTACTATATTTCATTTTTACCATTGCCGCTGTAGTATTGGCATTTATTGTTGGCGATGGTTCGATCAAATCAAGGGCGTTTCTTTCCACTGCCGTAAGCTGCGGATTGCTTTACTTCTATGCTGTCGACTACAAAAGAATTCCTGTTTTAGGCAATGTGGTAGTATCCGTATTAACCGCGTTTGCTTTAGCCATGCCTATGTTTTGTGATGAATCCGCATCGAACAACGAACCCATTCGCATATTTGTGATCGGCTATGCCATGTTCGCTTTCCTATTGAGCTTATCCCGTGAAATCATCAAAAGCTGTGAAGACATGGAAGGCGATGCCGCTTTTGGCATTAGATCTATAGCAGTTGTGGCTGGAACAAGAGTTGCATCTATCGTTGCATCTTTAGTGGCACTAATAGGATTTTCACTCATTGCCACAGTTCAATATATCACTGCCCAATGGGAAAACACGATTTCATTTTATTTTGTCTGTTTACTGGTTCAATTACCTCTAGCAATTTTGTGCGTGTCACTTTTCCTAGCAAAGACCAAAAAAGCGTTTGGTAGGTTATCAACGCTAAACAAATTCATCATGGCCACGGGGTTGTTGACTATGGCTGTTTTCTACCTCACCGCATAAATCAATTGTGTTGCTACGATTCGAAAAACCTCTTATTTTGGCTTCCGCCTCCCCAAGGCGACAGGAACTTCTGACTCGTGCCGGTTTGTCGTTCACCGTACTGACTAAAAATGTGGATGAAGAATATCCAAATGAATTGCAGGGAGCCGCTGTTGCCGAACACATAGCAAGAAAAAAAGCCTCAGCTTATGATTCAGAAGTGCAATCAGGATCCATCATCATAACCGCTGACACGATTGTGGTGGTAGATGAGATCATCTTAGGCAAGCCTTCCAACGAAGTGGCTGCTCGTGAAATGCTACAGATGTTATCTGGGCGCACACACCAAGTAATAACAGCGGTTTGCATAAGAAGTCGACAACACATGCATTGTTTCAGCAATACAACAAAAGTCAGATTTCGCAAGTTGGAAGAATCGGAAATCAAACATTATGTGGAGAATTACAAGCCATTCGACAAAGCTGGAGGTTATGGCATTCAAGAGTGGATTGGCCACATTGGAATCGAGTCCATCGAAGGGTCCTACGACAATGTGGTGGGTTTGCCCGTTGCTGCATTATGGAGTGAACTACAATCATTGAAATCAGCTGGACTGATATGAAGCGGGCCTACTTCCTGATGCATTTGGCTATTTTGCTTTGGGGCTTTACCGGCATTTTCGGCAAAGCCATTGAGATGAGCGAAGGCATGATTGTGTGGTTCCGGATGGCGATTAGCGCAATCGGACTCGCCCCTTTCGTTCTCCGAAAGGGATTCAAATTGCCTTCATCCAAAGAGCTGTTGTACATTTCCTTTGTTGGAGCTCTTGTTGCCTTGCATTGGGTTTTATTTTATGCATCCATCAAAGCCTCTAACGTTTCAATCGCACTTTCATGCTTTTCAACCGTTTCGCTTTTCACGGCATTATTGGAACCTTTGATGCGCAGGGAAGCACCCAAAATGCCGGAAATACTCCTCAGCGTTGTGGTAATGTGCGGATTGTATCTCATATTCATGGTTAGCCAGACTTTTTGGTTGGGGATGTTATTGGCGGTAGCCAGTGCATTGATAGGCTCTTTATTCACCATTTTCAACAAGCGATTAACAAATCGGCATAGTGCAATTGACATCACGTTTTTCGAACTGATAGCAGGTTTCGCCGTTCTTTCATTGCTCCTACCCTTATATTTAAATACAACAGGAACAACCTTCGAATTACCAAGCTCAATGGATTGGATTTGGCTGCTACTGCTTGGATTGGTTTGCACCAGTTTTGCATTCACC
>JBJTQS010000152.1:0-4524 GCA_046075765.1 Bacteroidota bacterium | reverse complement strand
GTTCCAGATATATCGGCTCTTTGGGTTGAATATAACGGAGTGACTGAAAACTCAAAGGAGCGAGGTACCAGATTGCGGTTCGAGAAATAAATTCCAGCCAACAAATTATCATAACTATTCCAACCGATGGCAGGAAAAAATGTCATATTATACCTATTAGGTTTATCAGCCAAACCAGTGAAGAGCCTGACATTCGGCTTTGATAAAATTCGGTTACCTGATTTTCCAAATCGCAATTCGTTCTGCTTTAACAACGAAGCATATTCAGTATTTATACTTATTGGAAAGTTAAAATCAGATATGTTTATGGTAGTATCATTGTTAAAGGGCGGAATCCATATTTTTTTTCCACCATGACCTATGAAAGACAAAGGGGTTTTTGGGCCTTTTGCTCTTTTAACCTTGATTTGATTCTCAACATCAGTTGAACTGATTTTAATACGGAGGGGATCCGTCGTTGCCAATAAATCTTTGAAAAACCAATCTAAATCCATGCCAGTTGTTTTTTCAAACGACCATTGGATATCAAATGGCTGAGGGTGGCGGAATTTCCAATCATCATAGTAATTATGCATGCACTTTGTGGAAAGCTTCTCCCCTAAATAGTCAAACAAAAAACCAAAGGCCCTTGCTGTCTTCATATACGCGATAACTCCGTAATTGAATGAAGTAAATTCTTCAGACTTTGTAATAATTGGTTGATCATGATTGTCGAAACATGCAAATTCGAAAATCAAGTTCATCAAGGAATCTTCTTTCAAAGGCTGTCCAAGTAGCTTTTCCAAAAGATTAGAAAAAATGCCAGTCTGAGAAACTGGATCACTTTTCCTGGCCTTGGCCATATACAATTGTTCGTAATAACTGTTTATACCTTCATCCATCCATGGATGGTCCCGCTCGTTACTGGCCAAGGCGCCATAAAACCAGTTATGTCCGAGTTCATGTATTAAGACTCGCTCAAGACTTTCGGCATTTGATGGGGAGTTAAGAATGGTTATTGACGGATATTCCATTCCGCCACCAGCGGAAATCCGGCCATCCACTACTGTGAATGTCTCATATGGATAATCGCCAATGGCATCAGATAGGAATTTCAGTCCGCTAGCCGAGTATTTGTTTGCATCATTCCATAGTTCGATTTTTTTAGGCGTGTTATATACTGCTATAGCAACTTTTTTTCCAGATGTCAAGGTTACAGTATCAAGACTGACTTGAAACTGCTTGTCGGCGAACCATGCAAAATCATGGGCATTACTTAGGCGATAGCGTAAGGTTTTTCTTTCCGCAGATGAGGCAGGGACTTTGTCTGATATTGTAGTTGTTGAGCCATAGATGGAGTTCAATTCCCTGAGTTTTTCGTTCTCATCATCATTTAAAAGCACTCCTGATGCGGCAACTATGTAATTGGCGGCAATATCAATCTCAACATCAAAGTCTCCAAATTCTGAGTAGAATTCGCCTTGATCAAGGTAAGGCATGGGATGCCAGCCTGTATTATCATAAACAGCTGGCTTCGGATACCACTGTGTCATGTAATAGGCCTCCCCTTCCCTGCCCATCCTCGAAAATTTGGCCTCAGGCACTTTTACTTTAAACGGTGTAGAAATGTTGACAGATTTCCCATTGGGAAGTGTTTGGTTTAATATCAGAGCAACCATTTCCGGATTTTGACCTTCGGAGTAAGTTTTGACGGGCCTGCCGTCAACTAAAAATGAAATAGAATCGATTTTACCTAATGCAGCGTCATCTGAAAAATATAATGAGGCATCGCGATTGATTAGCTTTTGTTTGCAAAGTGGGGTGTTTCTTCCTGAATATGCGTTTGGCCATAAATGGAACCAAATGGTATCCAAATTGTTTAATGACTGGTTGGTATATTGAACATCCAAATTACCATGAACAGTATGGTTTACATCATCCAATCGAGCTTTGATTTTATAGTCGAGCCTTTGTTGAAAGTAGTTGTTCTCGGTTTGACCGAACAGATTCAATGATGATGTCAAAACTAAAATCTTACAAACCATTAATTTGATTATGCTGCTTGAGTTCTTACCCATTTTGTTTCCTAATAATTTATCATCATTTACATGTGCAAAATAAAGATCTAGTATGATAAGAATTATAAATAGTAGGATTAGATTTGCTAAACGGTTAAAATTCAATCCATATCGCCCGTTTAATACAATACAAACGCCTTATAATCAATAATGTAAACTCAATTAAATGGTGAAATATTTTGTAAAACTCAATGCACTCGTGCTTTTTTCATGGTTCGTGAGTTCATGTGGAAATCAGTCCAAAGATGTTGATCCATCTTTGAAAACAGACCAGACTGAAAACAATAAGTCAAAAACTAACCAGGGAATTCCAACAAATCTTTCAGCCGATGGAGACACGATAAACATAGTAGGTAGACATATTTTGTTTTTCGGTCCATCAGAAGCCATCATCCAAGAGCGTAAAATTGACAAGAATACGCTTCAAATGTTCAATCAGATTGCTCAATCTTTGATTGACTCAATTGGTTTCATAACCCCTCAAACCAAAGCCTCCATGACTACGAAAGGACATATTAGAATTTATGGCGACACCAAGAGCGCACCCAAAATGATAATTCTCTCAACTTTCAGTGAATCTTTCGGTATGATCATAAGTGATGGAAGCAATTTAACACCGATCACTAAAGGCCTCAGGACACGAGAAGATTATGAGAAACAAATCAGGAGGACTTTGAATTTTGAAATCATTGATTAAAATATTGTTAGTTTAATATGTGCGGAATAAACGGCGTATTGGCATTTACACCAGAGGGAAGTCAATTTCTTTCAATGGTCGGTGAAATGAACCGATGCATTCAAAGCCGTGGACCTGATCATGATTGGATATGGTCTGAAGGAGCGGTTTCACTTGGTCACCGCAGGCTTGCCATCTTGGATACTTCTGAAGCCGGAAATCAGCCTATGTTGGATGATACGGAACGTTATGTGGTTGTATTCAATGGCGAATTTTTCAATTTCAAAGAACATCGTCGGTTTTTGGAAAGTGAAGGCCATTCATTTCGAACATCAACAGATACTGAAGTCTTACTCAAGTTATTTGCAAAACACGGAACGGATTTCCTGAAGCTTGTGAATGGCTTTTTCGCTTTGGCGATTTATGATCGTAAAGAAAAATCATTGTTTTTGGCCCGCGATCGGTACGGCATCAAGCCCTTGTTGATGTATGAAACGGAAAGTGCACTTGTTTTCTCAAGTGAAATGAAAGCACTTTGTAGTGCTGGCATACCGAAAATTATAGATCGCACATCGTTAAGGCACTACCTGCATTTGAACTATGTTCCTGGAAATTACACCATGCTTCAGGATGTTTGCAGGTTGGAGCCCGGAACATGGGTGATGTTCAATCTAAATGGAAATTACAGCAAGCGGGTCGGACGTTATTATGAAATGCCGAACCCTGATTCAGTTTCTTTCACTGGTGATTTGAATGAGGCTTCAACCAAGCTTTTTGAGTTATTAGAGGATTCTGTCAAACTACGCTTGGTGTCTGACGTACCATTAGGAGCGTTCCTCAGCGGTGGTATTGACTCTTCTGCAGTGGTGGCCCTGGCCTCTCGTCATGTGCAAAAGCTGAATACTTTTTCCATCGGATTCAAGGACGAGCCCGCATATGACGAAACTTCATATGCGAGGATGGTAGCAGAAAAATTCAAGACCGAACACACGGAATTCAAATTGACAACCGATGATCTTTTCGACGAGCTCTATCGTGTTTTGGATTATTTAGATGATCCATTTGCTGACTCATCCGCCTTGGCAGTTCAGATACTATGTCACCGAACTTCCAAACATGTTAAAGTGGCCCTTTCGGGAGATGGTGCCGATGAAATGCTTGGAGGATATAACAAACACAGAGCGGAACTATTGTTTAAATCAGGTAGTCTATTGCCATTGATATCCAAAGTAGCTTCTCCCCTATTGTTTCCATTCAAGGGCGGACGAGGTGAAAAGCTTGCTAATAGTATCAGGAAACTTCATCGACTTGCCGAGGGGGCAAATTCAACAGCTGTGGATAGGTATTGGCGCTGGTGCGGTTACACCAAGGATGGTGAATTAGATGGGTTTATTGTCCCAAATGTTGATGAAAAACAAATTGAAGATCGACGTTATAGGTTGTTAAACAAGCTTGGTGATGGCTCGTCCATGGAAAAGGTTTTCAGAATGGACATGGGGTTGGTTTTGCCTGGTGATATGCTTGTGAAAGTTGATATGATGTCTATGGCAAATGCATTAGAGGTGCGTGTTCCATTTTTGGATTATCGTGTAGTGGATTTTGCATTGAATCTTCCGAGCAGATTGCGCATCAATAAGTCTAAAGGAAAGTTGGTTTTACGAGAAGCATTCAGAAACGAGTTGCCACAGGAGTTATTCAATCGACCTAAGCATGGGTTTGAAGTGCCATTGTTGAAATGGTTCAAAACCGGATTGAAATCATTGATTACAGACGACCTGTTAAGCGATAGAT
>JBJTQS010000151.1:0-2977 GCA_046075765.1 Bacteroidota bacterium | reverse complement strand
ATGTAATTAGTAATGAGTAATTTTTATCAGAATCATTTCAAGTGCTTGACAATCGATTTTCATTTAGTTATCTTTGGCGTTAGTAACGCCAAGCGTTATTATGATACCTTCTTTCGGAAACAAGGAGACCGAAAAATATGGGAGGGTTTTCGTATTAATTGGTTGCCGTTGGCTTTGCAAGAGGCGGCTCGACGGAAACTCAGGATGCTGAACAGCGCTCAATCGCTGCTTGATTTGCAAGTTCCTCCCTCTAATAGGTTAGAAAAACTGAAGGGAGACCTGCGAGAATACCACTCCGTTCGTGTGAATGACCAATGGCGGATCATATTCATTTGGGAGAGTGGAAATGCCGAAAAAGTAACGCTCATCGATTATCACTAATAACCGAAAAAATGAAAAAGCTGAAAAACATACATCCAGTAGAGGTCTTGATGGAAGAGTTCCTAATACCCTTTGGTATATCGGCCTATAAGCTTTCCAAGGACATTGGCATTCCCCAAACACGGACATCCGAAATCCTAAAAGGCAACAGGCGCATCACAGCCGACACTGCCCTGAGGTTGGCGCGCTATTTCGGCAATTCACCTAAGTTTTGGCTCGGACTTCAAGACGATTACGATATAGAAGAAGAGCTGCGGACAAAAGAAACAGAGCTTAGTGCCATTCGAAAATGGAGGAAAAAAGCAGCGTAATATTTCTGTATTAGAAAACAAAGTAACATACGCGCAAATTTTGATGATCCGCTTAATCAGCGTTCCGTGCAATTAAAATAGAACACGGATCACGCGGATAAAACGGATTTTCGCAGATTTACCAATCTCTCCGTTACAGCAGCGTCTAGCCATTTCCTAAAAAAGCGAAACACCATTTCAATACTATTAACCATTGGATTCTACGGCATCCGTTCACAATAATTCCTTTCAAGTTACGTTATTCATCCGTTAATGCCGAAGGAATGTAGCCAACTTTTCCATACTACCAGGGTAGTAAAATTGAATTCTTTCGACTTGTAAAGCGAAGTCTAAACCAATCCGTTCACATTCATAAATCATAAATTATGTTTATCAGAACATGTTTGCGCATATCCCTGTTTTCAACAGTAGCTTGCGGGCCTCCCGTTTTGTTCAGCGAACCGCAACCTGCCGATGAGAAGGATTTGAAGTCGATACCCAAACGCATGCATGGCACATATGTGAACCTAGCAGTGTTGGACACATTGATTGTAACCGAAAACACGGTACTATTGTTAGATGCCACCTTTGCAACAGGACATAAAACTGAAGTAGATAGTAGCTACGTTGTATCTGGAAGCGTGGCCACTGACCGGAAGTCCAGCGAGCAGCATTATTGTGTCCAATCCGGCGACTCTGTAACGATATATTATTCCTTACCTGATACCATTTTCAGTTATTACAAGGAAGATGTGCTGCGTAAGCACAAAGGGTATTTCTTTATGAATCGGTATTATCCCTATAGCGAAGCGGATAACAGCAGCGGCTGGGGAGTGCGGCGGATGCATTTGAAAAGGGGCAAGATCATCTTAAACTGGATCGGTTCTGTGGAAGATATAGAAAACCTCATGAGAAACGGCGAATCGGTACAAGACACGATGATTCAACAACCCTTCTCGCCAACCAAGAAGCAGTTCACCAAATTGTTGTTGGAAGATGGGTTTTCGGAAGGAGATGTTTTTGTAAAAGTGCGGTAACAGTACTCATATTAAACCGTTTTGCCTGCTTGTGATTAAGTGAACACTGATCTGAAGGATTTGGCTGATGAACGTGGAATTGATTTTTTAACACTATTTAATCCGTATAAATCCTGATGATCCGCAAAATCATCGTTCTCGCCTAGCCAAACAGAACAAGGATGCCACTTTTTGCCACTTTTCACAAGCTATGATGAGGGCTCGCCATAGCTCCTTCATTTGTCACTAACGTTTTTTTGCCGATGCCGTGTCGCAGCAGTTGCGAGATGGTATGTTTGCGGTTTTGCAGGATGGCGTTGTATTGTTCGGGTGTGGCAACGGTGAGTTTCTCGAGCATGGGTCGTGCTATGAAGGGGAACACCACCAGTGCCATCACGCTGTACCATAGGTCGCGCGGATCTGATTTGCGGAGGGTGCCGGCTTCCATTTCCGTTTCCAGTTGTTTGATGAAGCCCAGGAAGGGTGGTGGGCCGGGCATTTTGGAGAGGAAGATTTTGAAAAAGCGGTCGGGGTCTTGGTGTACTTCGGTAAGCACGAACATGGGTATGTCGGGCCGGCGCAGCAGCAGTTGCAGGTGTTCGTGCACATACTGTTCTATTTTATCGAGGGCGCTGCCGGGGCCGGTAAGTATGGCGTGTGTTTTAGGCAGAAACTCGGAGTAGGCTTCGTTGAACACGCGTTCGAAGAGGGCTTCTTTGCTGCGGAAGTAGTAGTGCAGCATGGCTTTGTTGATGCCGGCTTGGTCGGCTATTTCCTGCATACGCGCACCATGGAACCCCGCCCGGGCAAAAGCCCTTCTGGCGGCATCCAGTATCCCCATCTCAGTGCTCGACATCTCAGCTCCCATACCCCTTTATCCGTTTGGTTTAACCATTTGGTTGGCAAAGGTAGGGTATTATTTTAACTTGCCTAAAACAATATAGACAATTGATTTATAGAATAATAGGTAAGGGGGCTTCAAAATCCTAGAACTTACAACCATTTGTTTGAAAACTGATTTAACCTCCAAATTGCAATTCAATTATAGAGGTACCTTTACAATTATCGGAACCAGTGTTGTTTGAAACCAGTGTTTCATTTTTTGAGTTAATTGAAAATCTAATAGATATTAATTTTTTCAAAATGGATTTCTTTTTTAAAAATGAATCAAAGGATTTACCATTTGTTTTTAGATCTCACTTACTAATTTGAAATTAATTTCCCAAATCAATGACAATAGATGGAATTTATGAATCTTTAATCACTAAGGCTATTCAAGGCAAATTGAAT
>JBJTQS010000150.1:0-5666 GCA_046075765.1 Bacteroidota bacterium | reverse complement strand
TGCGTATTCCAATGCCACCCCACTGATAGTAACAACCGAAGGAATACAAGATGCCAAAGCCTCGATGTAAGTTTGTCCAAAAGCCTCTGATGTAGCTGAAATTGGCACATGTACAAAGCAATCAAAATTCAGGTAAAGAGCTGGCATGTCATTCTCAAACTCCACCAAGCGATATGATGAATCGGGAAGATCTTTCAACAATTCCAAAACATGTTGCTTGTAGGGCCCCAATGCGTTTGCCAAAACCAGCACGGTATCAGGTCTTGCTTCCAGCAATATTTTGAATGCCTGAATAATGTATTGAACACCTTTCCATTCAATAAACCTACTGACAACGCCAATAACTTTGATTCCATTATTGATTTTCAATCTTGAACGAACATCAGCCATTCGCTCTGCAGACACAGCATTCCGGCCGAATGACTCCAGTTTTATACCATGCGGAATCAAAGTTATCTTATCACTTTTTACAGACTCCCAGTCAACCAATATGCGCTGTACATTTCCAGAAACGGCCACTATGTGAGTGGCTAACAAATTAACCAATCTATCCAATTTAACAGCCAATTTACTGTTGACATGATGAAAATCAGAATGATGCCGTGTGACTATACGAATTGGGGTGCCCGCCATCCATGCACCAATCATCCCTGTAATGGAAGCCTCAAACAAGTGCGTATGTACAATCTGAAAACGGCCGTGCTTCATTAGTTTAAACAGGCTCCACGTCAAATAAGGCAAATCTTTTTTCCCAGAATACCCGAATCGATAAACGGGTATGCCTTCTTTTTCCAGAAATCCAGCCAGAAACCCCTCACCTTTTCGAATCAAAGCAAAATGGATATCATACTTGGATCGATCCATCAGGTGAGCATACCATTCATGCTCCAATGCACGATCCAAGTTGAATACTATGACTAATACCTTAGTCCTCATTTATATGGTTTCCACCCCTATTCGTTGAAACACCCTGTTTATTATTTTTATATAACTCATGGAATCTAAGTATTGATCAATCAAAGCCGAATCAACCAAAACCTTTCCGTCCAAGCATAGCTTTACTCGACGAATAAATCCTTCAGCTGTTTTCTCGTAATAAATGCCTTTCCCAACTAGAACAGGAATTTCGCAATCGATATTACTAACCACATTTTTATGGCATCCAAGATAAGACAACACCTTCAAAGGTGTACCAAACACCCTTTTACGATTGAACACCTTACCGGTGAGTTCGTATGCGATTAAGCAAACGCCTGATGATGCAATGTAGGGAATGTGCTTTTCTGGAGGCAAGGATCCGAGCCAAAAAACCTCAGGCAAACCCAAAAGCTGTTTAAAAAATTCCTTTCGCTCAATCAAAGTTGTCTTGTCTGGCCCGATTAGCACCATTGGCGTGCCCAAAGTTTCATTCCTTAAATGAATCAACAGCTCGTAATCCACATCATCCAAAAATGAACCCAAGAGTAAAATGGAGCCAGCATATAGATTACTGCTTTCATTTGTTGAATGTAATAATTGTAATGAATCGGGATCCCATCCTTGTCCCTCAAACGCTACGTTATCATTCAAATTCAAATAGTGCTCCATGAATCTTTGACTAACAGAGATTACTAAGTCTGCATGCTTAGCCAAATAATTATCGAAATTCAAATCGGCAACAGGATCAATTACGTGGTATATGTGTTTTATGGACTTATTCCTTCTAAAAAAATACACTCCCCTGTACCGGTCAAAATGCCAAACCCCCACCACTTTCCTGCCCCCGATTGATTTATTCAAAAGGAGGTAATTGATCCAATCGTTAATCCAGATTGACACTTTGCCTAAAAAAGCAGGCATCCAATTAAAATAGTAACAAACGACCAGGTTGCTATCAATGACTTTCTTTGAAAATCGAACATTGATCAAATTACTGAGGCTCCACTTTTTAGGTGGCCCAACAAAAACAACATTGAAGAATCTTGCAAGTTGAGCCGCATAATGAATCTGTGTATGCCACAC
This sequence comes from Bacteroidota bacterium, assembly GCA_046075765.1. Classification (GTDB taxonomy): domain Bacteria; phylum Bacteroidota; class Bacteroidia; order AKYH767-A; family OLB10; genus JALRAP01. Next base: position 3,665 of record JBJTQS010000150.1, on the reverse strand, counting down.
GTCGCTCCATGGCTCGTCTGAAGTAACCACAACCACCGGACGTTGATTTTCAAATCCGGAAAATTGGTTCATTGTTACGATAAATTAAAATGGTTGAATCATCCAATGGTTAGGTCAACCTTGCCGGGAAAAACGCTATTTAGTTGTGGATTGATAAACTTTCCGGTTCCAAAAATATCTTTGGGCTCAAGCTTGAAGCTGATGACATTTTCAAAAAATACGGGATTCACATTTTCCTCTACAAATTTCACATCCATGTAATAGGTGCCATCACCATATAGCGGAAGTTGATCCATGGTAAAAGAAACAGTTCCCTGACCCTTGCCTTTGTCTTGCAATCTTTTCCCTAGGTCCTGAATACCTATGGTAACCAATGGCTGAAAATAACTGTCTTTGATTGTAACGGTTACATCTATTTCGCTGGAAGGTTTGACCCCTGCGTAGTCAAATTCCACCAGAAAAGGGTCGCCTGCAAAGAATAGGTAGGAAGGCTTGCCATTGCGCATCAATCTGGCGGTATGTATACCGGTTGAGATGCCTTTCCTCGCAGGATGACGAATGAAATCATAGATACCAGGCGAGTCATTCCATGAAGTTGCAATACTCATGTACCGGTCAATGCCTTCGGTTACCTCACCCTGGTATTTGACCACACCTTTGTCGAGTAAAACCACCGACTTGCACAAGGAGCGAACTGCTGGCATATTATGCGAAACGAACAAGATGGTTCGACCGCTTTTTGTAACGTGCTCCATCTTATCCAAGCACTTTTTCTGAAAGTCGATATCCCCAACTGCAAGCACTTCATCAATGATCAATATTTCTGAATCAAGAAAAGCCGCAACAGAGAAGGCTAATCGCAATTGCATTCCGCTCGAATACCATTTCAGCGGCGTATCAAGAAACTTCTCTACTCCACTGAAATCAACAATCTCATCGAACTTGGAATCGATTTCAGCCTTGGTCATTCCCAAAAGCGATCCATTGAAGTAGATGTTTTCAGAGCCTGTTAATTCCGGGTGAAAACCAGTGCCTACCTCCAATAGACTTGCCATCCGGCCACGGGTGATGATACTTCCCTTCGTAGGAGGGGTTATTTTTGATAATATCTTAAGAAGCGTTGATTTACCGGAGCCGTTTCTCCCAATAACCGCTAGGGACTCGCCCCTTTTTACACTGAAAGAAACATCGCGCAAAGCCCAGAACTCTTCGTCATTGGATTTGCGTTTCTTATAAAAACCTAAAAGTTTGTCACGCAAAGAAAGATATCCGCCTGAGTCATTGTGTCGGATATTGAACATCTTGGAGACATTCGTAATCTCGATAACTGGCTCATGCAAGGAATTAGACATAGTTCGATCCGGGTTATGAAGATTCCGCTATACGTTATCAGCGAAATATGATTCAGATTTCTTAAAATAAAACATTCCAAAGACTAGGTAAACGACTGAGCAAACGCAACTAATCATCAGCACAGACCCTTCAACAGGCGGACCACCTAAAGCATGCCGAACCAAACCAATGGCACCTGTTAATGGGTTTAAAGCCATTATCACCTTAACCAAACCATCTGTCACAATACTTGCGGGATAAATAACCGGTGTTAAAAATAGCAGCACTTGAACAGAGTAAGGGATCACATATTTGAAGTCCCTGAATTTAATATTCAATGCAGACAAAAAAGAGCCTAACCCAAGTGTGGTTAAAGTGGTGATGAAAACAGCACCGAGAAGGGCGGGGACAAATGCCAAAATATCCACATGAACTTGATATATCAATAGCACCACTATATAAATTATGAATGCCATCAAAAAATCGAAAAGGGATACCATAACAGCGGAAACGGGAATTATGAGACGAGGAAAATAAATTTTCTTGATTATATGAGCATTATCTAAAATACTGTTGCTGGCAGATGTCAGTCCAGTAGAAAAAATGTTCCAAAGCAGTAAACCCGTCAACACGAAAACAGGATAAGGCAAATCTCCCGAAGGAACCCCCAATTTCTTGCCGAAGAAAAAAGTGAACAGCACCATCATCAGCATAGGTTGCATAACAGCCCATGCGAAGCCAAGCACTGTCTGCTTGTATCTCACCTTTATGTACCTTAATGTGTAGTAGTAAAAAAGCTCCCGAAACCTCCAAAGCTCCTCTAAACCCAAGCCGAATTTGGAGAATGGCTTTATTTCTTCGTAAATTACTTTGTTGCTTGGCATGATTTGGTGGGCAAATCGATTGGTTGGCAAAAATAACCTAAAAGTGCCCAAATGAGGTTAATGTGTAATTTAGCATTTTCCAACATAGCAACGTCAATCCTTGTACGCTGATATACAATCAAATAGAGCCTAACACTGCTTATAAGTGACGCAAATAAGAATCTATTGACAAGCGAACCCAGCATCTAATCAGCATTAAGGAATCAACTCATGTGTGGCATAGCAGGATATTACTCAACAAGTGGCTTTTTCCGTCAAGACCAGATAAGGGTCATGACCGACCGCCTGCAGCATAGAGGTCCAGATTCAGGTGGCGAGTTCCATGATGGAACATGTTCGCTAGGCCATCGCAGGTTGAGCATCATTGACCTTTCTACTCGGGCTTCGCAGCCGATGTACTCGGCAAACGACAGATATGTTATTGTTTACAATGGAGAAGTTTATAATTACCGGGAAATCGGAGCTCGTTTCGGAAAAATAACCAAAGGCACAACGGATTTTGCTTTCAAATCATCTTCAGATACGGAGGTGCTCTTGGAGGCCTTTGCTAAATATGGACCTGACTTTGTTCAGGAGTTAAATGGCATGTTCGCATTTGCCATCTACGACCGTAGTCAAAACGAGCTCTATATCTATAGAGACCGTCTTGGCATCAAACCACTGTACTATTATTGGGATGGGAAGAACTTCGCATTCGCTTCTGAGCTTAAGAGTCTTACAAGCCTTGAACAGATTCCTTTGGAAATTAACCATGCGGCTATCAACAGATATCTGCATTTCGGATATGTTCCAGCCCCCTACTCCATTTACAAGAACATATACAAAATGAATAGTGGCACCATGATGAAAATCAGTGCCAACGGATTGGAATCCAAGAAGTATTGGAGCATACACAATAAGATCTCAAGTAACCTGATTGAACGTGAGGATCAAGCTATGGTTAAGATCAGCGACCTGATGATTAGCTCAGTTCAATATCAGCTAAAAAGCGACGTGCCGTTTGGTGTGTTTTTAAGTGGCGGAATTGACTCCAGTTTGATTTCCGCTCAGGCAACCATGCTATCCAGCATCAAGGTCAACACATTTTCAATTGGATTTGAGGAGAACAGCCATAATGAATCGGAATACGCCAAAGCCGTGGCAAATTTCCTGGGAACGTCTCACCATGAGTTTATCATATCATACAAGGATGCACTTAAGTTGATTGATACGATAACCGACACATACGATGAACCTTTTGCCGATTCCTCTTGCATTCCAACAATGCTTGTATCAAAATTAGCAAGTCAATATGTGAGAGTTACCCTATCAGGAGAAGGTGGCGACGAATTGTTTTTCGGCTATGGAGCTTATGTTTGGGCAAATCGATTATCGAATCCCATCATTAATTTACTAAGAAAGCCAGCAAGCAATGTATTGGATAGGATGTCTTCACGTTACCAACGAATT
>JBJTQS010000149.1:0-6012 GCA_046075765.1 Bacteroidota bacterium | reverse complement strand
AACCAGTCCGAAAAAAGGGGGGTACAGTTCCAATCAGCACCATCCATATTTAATTTTTCCGTCATAATTGCTATCCGATGTCAATCGGACTTCCGATCAATTCAATTCCCCAATGACTAATGACTAATGACATTTTTCTCTAATTTCGCTCTCCCAAACCAACTCCCATGAGTCTACACATCTCTGCACCTGCTGGTTCTATAGCGCCCGTTGTGCTTATGCCCGGCGATCCGCTTCGTGCCAAGTTTATTGCCGACAATTTCCTGCAAAACGCCGAGCTGGTAAGCCATACACGCAATGTGTTTTTTTATACCGGAACCTACAACGGCCACAGGGTAACCGTGGGAGCCAGTGGCATGGGTTGCCCTTCCATCGGTATTTACTCGTTCGAACTGTTCAAGGAGTACGATGTGCAATGCATCATTCGCATCGGCACTTGCGGATCTTATCATCCGCATATCGGTTTGTATGAGCTCATCAATACCGATGTAGCTTGCAGCGAATCCACTTTCGCCTCTTGTGCCTTCGGCTTCGATGGTGATACCATGCAGCATCAAGGCAACGCTTACGACATCATCAACCAAACAGCGGCATCCATGCAAATGAATATCCGCCAAGGAAACATTCATTCCAGCGATGTGTTCTACCGCAAAGACCCAGGCATCCCGCCCGTAGCGGAAAAACACCAATGTTTGGCTGTAGAGATGGAGGCCTTTGCACTCTTCGCCAATGCGCGCCACTTAGGTCGCTCTGCCGCAACACTCCTTACCGTTTCGGATGTGATACCTACTCGCGAAGAAATATCGCCCGATGCGCGCGAACGCTCACTCAAGCCCATGATCACACTGGCCCTTGAGTCGGCAGTGCGAATGAAATAAGTTTTATTGCACCACCAACTTGCGCACCCAAGTGCCGCGGTTGGTAAGCACCTGCACCCAATAGCATCCTTTCGATAAACCTGTAGTGGAAATCACCGCTGCATCTTCGCGCGTGCTTTGTAATTGCACTACGCGTCCATCAGCTGCAATCAATCGGATGTCTTTGTTTTCGTTTTGTAAGTTTTTGTCGAACCGCACTTGCGTGGATTGCCCATTCGCTGTGGGATTCGGATACATACGAACATCCAGCGCGGCAGGAGAATCACTCAAGCCTGAACTCAGTGCAGAAACATCCAACACATACAATCCGTTTTGCATGTCGGACACCAACACGCGGCCACTTGGTAAAAACGGATAAGCACCCCAGGCACCTTGGTAGGCGGGCGTTGGATAAGGTCCACCCATGGCTGTTTGATAGTGGGTATCAAAATAGCCTAAGCGAGCAGGATTGTTGGGGTCCGATACATCGTACACCTGCAATCCATCTTGGTAGTAGGCAATGTAACAGGTATTGCCCACGATAAACGGATTGTGTGGTGTAGGACCAGGGTTGCTTTGAAAAGTAGAAGTAACCGTGAGGTTGCTGAAATCGCTTACATCAAGCACCTTCACGGGAAGTCCGTTCGGCACCTCGTCCATAAACACAAAGGTGTTGCCATCGTCTGTAAGGGCACCGCTGTGGTTGTATCCTTGTCCGGGATAGGCCGTAAGCGACGCCAACAATACAAAGTTGTTGGTGGTGCGGTTGTAACGGAAGATAAACAATCCATCGAACGAGCTGGATGCATATATGGTATCGTTACGAACATACATGTCGTGCACCTGGTTGGTGGCAAGCAAATTCGGATAATCATTTTTAATAGAGCGAAGGAACACGGGGTTGGCGGGATTCGACAAATCAAAAACCGACATGTTGCCTTGGATGCCGGAGCCCGCAAACGATCCACCACTTACAATACCACCGTATAGCAAACCATCTTCCACGAAAATGGTGTGGCATCGCTCAAACAACACATTATCGTCATACACCACATGCACCGAGTCGGGCAGGTATTGCAGATCCACTATTTGCAAGCTGTTGGGTGGCGAGTCGTCGCTCACCAGATAGGCGTAGTGATCGTAAGTTTTTATTTCGCGCCAAATGCAGCCCGAACGACGACCGGGTACATAATCCGCAACAACAGGCACAGTAGGGTTGGTCACATTGATGAAGTAAACGCCACCTGTTGTTCCAATAAGTGCGTATTCGCGTCCCAAGCTGTCGCTCCAGCCCCAAATTCCGTTATAACGGATGCTATAGCTGGGCTCGGGAGTTACGGCAGGGTTATCCCAGTTGGAAAGCAACGAGATGTTTTGCGAATCGTAAACGGTTTGTGCGTGCGAAGCGGGAACCTGTATCGTTAGCAGCAGTGCCAGAACGGTGATGTACTTTTTAATCATGATTTTAAGTAATTGTATGATGTAAAGATAAGCAACTCAAAAAACATCTTTCTACGCTTTACCAAACAAATTCTACCTTTACCCCTCATGAACCGTATTTGCCTGCTCTTCCTGTTTTTCCCCTTCATTACCAAGGCGCAAACCAGCCCAACCGAATGGTTTGCCGAGGCGCGATTAGGTGTTTTCATCCATTGGGGTGTTTATGCCGTAGATGGCACCAGCGAGAGCTGGAGTTTCCACAACCGCGAAACCACTTATCCGCAATACATGTCGCAGCTGCAACGGTTTGATGCCTCCAATTACAACGCAAACGCCTGGGCCGACCTCATCGCCGAAAGTGGCGCACGCTATGCCGTGCTAACTACCAAGCATCACGATGGTGTAGCATTATGGAACACCCAACAACGCACTCCATCGGATCAAAAAGGAATTTGGAATCCGAAGAAACCGTTGAGCACGGTACATCAATCTCCTGCCGCGCGTGATTTGGTAACGCCTTTCGTGCAGGCCATCCGCAGCAAAGGCATCCGCTTTGGCGCATACTATTCGCTGCTCGATTGGTCGCATGGCGATTACCCCGGTTTTTTGAAAGACAGTTCGCGGTACAAGATTGCAAACGACTCCCTACGATGGAACCGTTTCCTAAAATTCATGCATGCACAAGTGGAGGAGTTGTCGCTTGCCTTTCAACCAGATCTGTTTTGGTTTGATGGCGACTGGGAGCATTCCGAAGACGAATGGCAGGCATCCACCATCAAATCCATCTGCAAAAAAGGCAATCCACAAGTGTTGCTCAACGGACGATTGAAAACCTACGGCGATTACGATACGCCTGAGCAAAACATGCCCGTTACACGACCTGCATCCAAGCATTGGGAGTTGTGCCTCACCACCAACAACAACTGGGGCTATCGTCCATCCGACACCAGCTGGAAATCCCCTGATGAAATCATCCGCATCTATACCGAAGTGCTTGGCATGGGGGGTAACCTGTTGCTCGATATCGGTCCGCGGGCCGATGGCACCATTCCGCAGCAACAAGTGGATATGCTCAAAACACTCGGTCGGTTCAACCGCAAGCATGCCGAGGCGGTGTTTGGCACCATCGAAGGACCTCCCGATGGACATTATCACGGCAGCTCTGTACTTAGCAAAGATTCAACTACGCTGTACCTGTTCGTGCCATCTGTTAAAAACCACAACGGCGTGGGTGCATACACCATCATGCTCAAAGGCATCCGCAATAAAGTCTTGAGAAGCGAAATACTCGGCTCACCCATTCCGGTTTCAATGAAAACTGTAGGAAAGATTTCGTGGAGCACGGTGCCTGGTACCATTTTCATGGATGTGCCCTTGGCGGGGATGGATGAGCACATGACCGTACTCAAGCTGCAACTCGATGGCCCGCTGCGATTATACCGTGGTAAAGGTGGATTTGCCGATTGAAATAAACCGATAATCACATGCAAACATTTGCCAAAGCACTCCAATTGAAATCGTACTTCAAGTTCAGCAGTGTTGTTTTGATGCTGCATCTTTCGTTGTGCGGATTTGCGCAGGAGCATCAACAGCAGTATTTTCCGCCTACCGATTCGTTAGTGGTGCGCAAACTGGAAAGTTGGCAGGATTACAAGCTCGGATTGCTGATGCATTGGGGACCATACAGCCAATGGGGCGTGGTAGAGAGCTGGAGCATTTGTCCGGAGGATGAAGATTGGTGCCGCCGCCGTGGCCCTTATGCGAACGATTACTTCGCATACAGGAAGGCTTATGAGCAGTTGCAACTAACTTTTAATCCAACCGAATTCAATCCTGCGCAATGGGCTGCTGCTGCTCGCAAGGGCGGCATGAAGTACATGGTGTTTACCACCAAACATCACGATGGCTTTTGCATGTTTGAAACCGCTACAACCGATTACAAGATCACATCGCCTCGTACACCTTTTTCGAAAAACGCGAGGGCCAACATCACCAAGGAGGTGTTTGATGCCTTTCGCATCGAGGGCATGATGGTGGGTGCTTACTTCAGCAAACCTGATTGGCACAGCAACGATTACTGGGACAAGACTTGGCCACCACTTGATCGTAATCCCAATTACGACATTAACAAATATCCGGAAAAGTGGAAGCGTTTCATGCAACATACCTACTCGCAGCTGGGTGAGTTGATGGATGTGTATGGCCGGGTGGATATACTCTGGCTCGACGGTGGTTGGGTACAACCCATGACCGCAACATCACCGCGTTGGGGCACACGACCCATGCACCAAGACATCCGCATGGATAGCTTGGCTGAAATACTGCGCATCAAACAGCCGGGATTGATTGTAGTGGACCGTGCGGTGGAGGGACCCAATCAGAATTACCTCACGCCAGAGCAACATGTGCCGGGCAAATTGTTGCCTTACCCTTGGGAGACCTGCATGACCATGGCCACCAGCTGGAGCTATGTGCCCAATGATACCTACAAATCGTCGGAGGAGTTGGTACGCACATTGTGCACGGTTGTAGCGCGTGGTGGCAATTTGCTACTCAACATTGCGCCATCGCCGCAAGGCACTTGGGACAGCACGGCTTATGTGCGGTTAAACGACATCGGAACATGGCTCCGCAGCAATGGCGAAGCCATCTACGATACCCGGCCGTTGGTTCCTTATGAAGTTAATACGAACGGCACCACATGGGTATTCACACAAAACAAAAACGGAAAGCGTTTTGCTATTGATTTGAATGGAAATTCCAACCCTCAACAAGCCCGAACCAATTTGAAAACATCCGGTTTCAGCATCAAAAAGGAATTGAAATCCGCTCCGGGCATGCCGAAGGTTTATCAGGTAGTGGCTGTACGATAATTGGCTGCCAGATTCAGAAAAAAATTTGATTCGCATTGAAATGGAACGAAAGTTGATTTTATTTATTGCAATGAGTTTGGATGGCTACATTGCAAACAAGGTAGATTCGATTGACTTTTTATCTATGGTTGAACAGGAAGGCGAGGACTATGGTTATGCTGATTTTGTTAAAACGGTTGATACGGTTATCCTTGGTAGAAAAACTTATGAGAAGGTAATTGAAATGGGATTTGAGTATCCTCACACCGACAAGGATGTATACATCATGACTAGAACGGAAAGGCCTGCCTTCGGGAAATTCAAGTTTCATACTGGAAACATTTCCCGACTTGTTCATGATTTGAAATTACAGCCTGGGAAAAACATTTACTGCGATGGAGGTTCCGAAATCGCAAATGAATTAATGAAGAACAACTTGATCGACGAGTTCATCATTTCCATCATTCCCGTTTTGCTTGGAGATGGCATTAGGCTTTTTAAGGATGGAAGACCAATGCAAGCGTTGAAGCTTATAACTTCTAAGCATTTTGATTCAGGACACACGCAATTGCACTATAAGCTTGAAAATAAGTAGCCAGGTTTATATGATTGAATATCGTCCCTGTCCGATAGTTATCGGAATGATAGCCTTGGAACGGTAATCATTTGATGGGAACGAGATGCAATGACCAATCGAGTTAATTGCTATTTGATGGTTTATGCTGAATTGCATACATTTGATAAAAAGCAATAAAGGTTCCTAATATTTCCTGTAATGGTACAAATTAGGAAGGTTTTTAGCGCGTATAAGTAAGTTAGCGGTTATGGTAAGAGACCGTCAACAACGAAAATAAAAGGAAAAA
>JBJTQS010000148.1:0-6088 GCA_046075765.1 Bacteroidota bacterium | reverse complement strand
CATTCACATAGAAGTCTCCATAATCGGCAAGCTTCTTAGCGAAATCAGCATCTCCTTTTTCCTCTTCTTATAAAAGCGTAGGTTTTCCAACAGCAATACATCACCGGGTTTTAGGCTGTTACATGCAGATGTGGCCCCCATGCAATCATCAACAAAATTCACTGAACGGTCGATCAGGCTTGATAACTCTGAAACCACATGCTTAAGCGAATATTTGTCAGCCGGCCCTTCCTTCGGTCTGCCTAAATGCGACATCAGGATAACTGAGCCGCCATCGGACAAGATTTTATTGATGGTGCGTAATGCGGCTTTGATTCGGGTATTGTCGGTAACGGCAAATGTGGTTTTATCCAAGGGAACATTGAAATCGACCCTTACCAATACGCGCTTACCATTGAAGTTGAAATCGTTGACTGTTTTCATGGTTGCAAATGTAGGACTTGGTTGGTTTTTAGTGCGCCTATTTATGGATTGCGGTGGCTATTTTTGTAAGGTAGAATTATGAGATTTTCAGAGGTAATTGGACTGCAAGAGGTTAAGGATCGACTGGTTTCGGCCGTAAAGGAAGACCGGGTCAGCCATGCCCAATTGTTCAGCGGGCACAAAGGCAGTCATGGATTGGCCCTAGCCCTGGCTTATGCCTCTTTTTTGATGTGTGAGAATAGAAGCCCAAACGATTCCTGTGGTACATGCCCAGCCTGTGTCAAAAACGATAAATTAGTACACCCGGATCTGCACTTCTCATTCCCGGCAGTTACTACGCCCGATGTGAAGGAAAAGCCTCGCAGCATGAACTTCATAGATAAATGGCGAAGCGCGGTTTTAGACAATCCCTATTTGGGTTTGGATGACTGGTACGACCACCTAGGTGTTGGAAACAAACAAGGTTTCATGTCGGTGGAGGAGGCCAACGACATCATGCGAAAGATGAGTTTGAAGACTTTTGAGTCGCCATTCAAAATTCTGATCATGTGGATGCCTGAGAAGATGCGTGTGGATGCTGCCAATAAGCTATTGAAAACGTTGGAGGAGCCCCCGCCCGGTTCCGTTTTTGTGTTGGTAACCGAAGATGGCAACGCATTATTATCAACGATAAGGTCCAGGACCCAACTGGTTCGAACTCCGGTGCCTGATCCAGGTATGTTGGCCGACCATTTGGTTCAATCTTGCAATATCGATTCAGAAAAGGCCCAGCGTATTGTTCGTATCGTAGACGGCCAGGTTGCCCCAGCCATTTCAATGGCTCGTGTAGGTTCTAATGATGTGGGCACACCCATGGAACATGAGTTCATTCATTGGATGCGTCTTTGTTATATGCCCTTCTATGCCAAGGATGGCACTTATGCTTGGAATGATTTGAACGATTGGATTGACGAGACCAACAAAAAGGGGAAAGAGCACATTAAGCGATTCTTGGCATTTTGCAGTGATGCTTCCCGCGAATGTATGTTGTTATCTGTAGGGGCTGGCAATTTGGTTCGTTTTGATGATTCGGTCATTCCTGGTTTTGGTAAGTTCAGTCGATTTATTCATTCAGGAAACGTGGAGGCCATAATGGATCTATTAGGAAAGGCATCCTATGGCATAGAAAGGAATGCCAATCCCCGTATATTATTGTTAGATTTGTCATTCAAACTCAATATGCTCCTCAATCCAAGGTCTTCTTGATCAGGAGCATTGGTTTTCAACACTTATGGGCTGCAGCTCCTGTTCAACCGATACTGGCCAAACCTCTCCAGGTTGTAATAATAATGGCACTTGTGGCACCAGCGGGTGCAACAAATTGAATGTTTACAATTGGCTTTCCGACATGGTATTGCCCGAAGGTCAAAAGCCTTTCGATGTTGTTGAGGTACGCTTCAAAGGAAGTCGAAAAGAGTTTTTCCGAAACAGCGAGCAACTAGAGCTTAAGACCGGAGACGTAGTGGCTGTGGAGGGAAATCCGGGTCATGATATAGGTATCGTTTCATTGGCGGGAGAATTAGTAAGGTTGCAGCTAAAGGCGAATGATCTAACTGAAAACTCCGACAAGATAAAAGCCCTGTATCGGTTGGCGAAGCCAGCGGATCTTGAAAAGTGGGAGGCGGTAAAAGCCCAGGAGTTCGAAACCATGCACAAGGCACGCTCTGTAGCCATGAAACTGCATCTCAAAATGAAGTTGAGTGATGTGGAGTTTCAAGGCGATGGCAAAAAGGCCACCTTTTATTATACGGCCGATGACCGTGTGGATTTTCGCGAACTGATAAAACGATTGGCTGATGAATTCAAAGTGCGTATTGAGATGCGCCAAATTGGAATGCGTCAAGAAGCCAGTCGCCTTGGAGGAATTGGGTCATGCGGAAGGGAGTTGTGTTGTTCTACATGGCTCACCGACTTTAAGATTGTCTCCACCAGTGCGGCCCGCTATCAAAACCTTTCTCTGAACCCAATCAAGCTTGCAGGGCAATGCGGCAAGCTTAAGTGCTGTTTGAACTATGAGCTCGACAGCTATATGGAGGCTATCAAGGATATTCCTGACTCCAACACAAGACTGCAAACACTCAAAGGCACGGCTTCCCACCGTAAAACCGACATCCTGAGAAGGATCATGTGGTTTGGATATGATGATGTGGAAGGACCAGCAGGGGCAGATAACTGGGTTGTTTTACAAGTAGACCATGTAAAGGAAATCCTTGAAATGAATAAGGCGGGTAATAAGCCTTTGGATCTTGCTTCATTTGCCGACTTTGAAGAGGAGGAAAAGGCTGTTGATTATGCCGATGTGGTGGGTCAAGACAGCTTGACTCGAATGATGGATAAGCGTAAGAAAAAGAAGAAGAAGAAAAAGCAGGGTGGTGGTGACGATAGGCGTGAAGGAATGGAAGCCAAAGCACCACAACCAACTCAAAAGGCTCTTCCACAAGAAGGCAATCGTCCTCCACGCGAACAACGTCCTCAAAACCAACCGAAGAATACCGGCAACCAACCTCGTCGTGAAGGAGGAGGCCAGCAGCAAACGAAAGGTCCAAAGCCTCCGCAGCAAAACCAGCAAGGTCAGCGTCCGCCAAGATCGACTCCGAATAACAACAACCAAACTTCTTCATCAGGTGGTGATGCTCAACAGCGCAGGCCACAGCCACCTTCCAATCCCCCTTCGTCAAGTAATCCCCCCACATCGAACAACTCATCTGGTCAATCATCAACCACTGGTGGCCGTGTTCGCCAAATACCACCTCGCACCAAACCCGATTCTGAATCATGATGATGCGGCGCGTTTTTGGCATTGCTTGCCTAGGAGTTTTTTTCGCTTCTTGTGGTAACCAAGTGTTATTTGAGCAGAACAGTAAAATTGAAGATGCCAATTGGAAGTCTGCCAAGCCTGCGGTTTTTGAAGTGGAGGTGGAGGATACACTAACAGCATACGATTTCTACATCAACCTGCGCAACACGGGCTCATACCGATTTAGTAACCTTTATCTGTTCATTCAAACCGATTTTCCTAATGGAAAATCCATACGCGATACTGTCGAGTGCCTTATGGCAACTCAAGAAGGTGAATGGCTTGGATCGGGTGTTGGTGATTTACATGACCAATCCATTTTGTTCAAACAATCAGGTAACTTTCCAATGAAAGGCAAATACCGTTTTGAAATGGTTCAGGCTATGCGACAGGATCCGCTGCCAGGCATAGCCGATGTTGGTCTGCGCATCGAAAAGGCCGGAGCTTCAAAATAAAAAAAGGCGTTTGATTTTCGAACGCCTAATGCTATTCAGAATTCCTTCAGATCAATAGAACTTACCGCGATTGTCGGTGATGTTTGCTTTTTCCTTCAAAGCGTTGAATACTTCAGACGTTGTGCGTTGAGCGGCTTGGTCTTGACTTTGCTTCTTAACCATGGTAACATCTGGAGCAGGATTGGCAGCGGTAATGTTATCTACAACCATCATATAAACACCAGATACTCCTTTGAAAGGCTTGGAAATGCTTCCAGTCTTAGTACTAAAGGCGGTGCCAACAAATGCTGGCTCCATACCTACGTTGTTCACATAAGAGGAGGCGAAGCTTACACCGGCAGCACTCTTGACAGCGCCATTCACTGCGATTGCCACTTGATCCAAGTTGTTGGACTTACCTGCGTTCGCGAGTTTATCCATGAAGTCTTTGGCCTTCTTTTCGGTGATCACTTTGGATTTTATCTGTTCCATGGCTTGCTCAAATGGAGCAACACCTTTTTCTTTCACTTCAGCCAGATGGGCAACTACGAAACGGTTTCCAAAATCGTACACCTTGGAGATATCGCCTTTGTTTGATTGATAAGACCATTGAATGAGTGCACGTGGCGACTCCAGTCCTGCAATGAACTTGTCTGTCTCTTTTACATTGTCGGCTACGCGCTTGTTATAACCGTTGTCTTTAACCGTTTTTTCAAAAAGCTCAGCTGTATTGCCCTTCGCAGCGAACTCGTTGGCTTTGTTGAATGCGGCTTGGTATGTTTTGGAGCTGGCCGAAATCTTGCGGTCGATAGTGGCCACCTGCACCTGATTTACAGGAGCGGTTTGGTCGGTTACCTTGATCAGGTGGAATCCGAAGTTAGATTCAACGAGAGAAACGGTTCCTTTAGTGGTATTGAATGCGCCGTCTTTGAATCTTGGGTCCATCGGGCTTGAGCGGGTGATCCAATCCAAATCACCACCTTTTGCTGAAGCTACTGCATCATCCGATTTGTTTTTGGCAACATCATCGAACATGGCACCATCCTTTTTAATCAAGGCATACAAGCTATCGGCCATAGCCTTAGCTTCATCCCTTGAACGGGTGGCGGTTGATCGCTCAGCACCTGCGAACGAAACCAGGGCATGGCTTACCTTGATGGAATCCGGGATGTTTTTGGAGGTTATGAGTTTGGACAGTTTCCATGAACCGTTTTCCTCATATGGTCCTGCAACAGTTCCGGAAGTAGCTGAACCAAAGAATATGGTATCGATGGCAGGGGAGAGAGTTCCCTTCTTGAAGAAGGATATCTCGTTGCGTGAATCGGAATTAACAGCGGCGAAAGTTGAGTCATCTGTGGAGGCTTGGAAAGCGGCTTTTAATTCATCGGCAGCCTTGAATGCAGCTTGTTTGTCATCGTCGGATGGCGCTACTTCGAAAATCACATATTCAAGTTTGCGTGACGCCTCTTGCTCGAATTCGCTTTTGTTGGCATTATAGTATTCACGCATTTCATCGTCACTAACCTTGATGGTTGAGTCTGCAACCGAAGCAAATGGGATATCTACAAAGCGTACAGAAGCAGTGTTGCCTTGGTAATCGGCGATTGCTTTAGCTTCAAAGGATGTTACGAACATGCCTTTCTTCACCATTTCGTAATACTTCTCGCGAACCTTGTCTTCCATCAGGTATTTTTCAAAACGCAACCACTGGGCTTTTCTTTCAGCATTGCCTTCATCATCGAGTGATTTCAAGAACTGAAGGACATTAGCACGGGAAAACTGACCGGTTGCGGGATCTTTGAAAGCGTCCAATATTTGCGGATGAGGGTTTTTCCCTTGAACCATGTCGAACAATTCGTCTGGGCTAACACTCACGCCAGCTTTTTTGAATTGCACTTGCATGATCTCTTTGTTCAGCAACTCGCTCCATGCTTGTTCACGAAGCGACTCCATTGCGTTTTGATCAACGGTTTGGTTGCCTGTGTTGCTTTTGTAATTGGCCACGAACTCATCCACCATGGATTCGAAATCACGCACATCGATTTCTTTGCCTCCGATGACCGCCACATTGGTGTCTCCACCAGTCAAGAAGCTGCTGTTGGAGGTCAAAAGGTCACCAAGAATGAATGCTACAAGGCTGAATCCTACAATCCCAATGAGTAGGCCTGCTCTCTCACGAATTTTTCCAATTACTGCCATTACGATAAGTTATTGATAACTAGTTAATTAAAATGCTTTTTGCTCCAATTGCGGAGTTTTATTTGGAATTTGCGAAGATAACTCGCAATTCGCCAATAATCAAGGAATTATTTAAGCAATTGACAAGGTGATTGACAATTGACAAATGTCAATCGTCAATCGTCAACCCTTCGATGAACTCAGGGCAAGTCGTCAA
>JBJTQS010000147.1:0-5431 GCA_046075765.1 Bacteroidota bacterium | reverse complement strand
TTTTGATTTTAGGTGGCTTTTTGGTTACCGGATCAGCCAATGCATTCAACCAAATCATGAAAAGGATTTGGATAAAATGATGGATCGCACGCAAGCTCGTCCGTTGCCAGACAACCGAATGCGAGTAATCGAGGCAGCCATTGTAGCGGTTCTATTCGGCTTAGGAGGATTGTTCATCCTCACCTACTACATGAATCTGTATAGTGGGATTTTAGGATTGATTGCTCTGCTGAGTTATACGGTAATGTATACTCCTTTGAAGCGCACAACACCTTTCGCCGTTTTTGTTGGTGCATTTCCAGGAGCTATTCCAACGCTACTTGGCTATGTAGCAGCAACCGGCACATTCGACACGGCCGCATGGATTTTATTTTGCATTCAGTTCATTTGGCAGTTCCCTCATTTCTGGGCAATTGCTTGGGTGTTGGATGATGACTATAGGAAGGCGGGCTTTGAATTACTTCCGTCCAAGGGTGGAAGAGATAAATCATCTGCATTCCAAGCCTTTGTGTATGCCTTCAGCCTGATTCCTGTTGGCATAACCCCTTGGGTTTTTGGTTTGTCTGGACTTATTTCGGCAATCATCTGCACCGTTGCTGCAATCGTATTCAGCTGGCAGGCATGGAAACTTTACCAATCCTGTAGTGTTGATGCTGCAAGAAGATTGATGTTTGGGTCGTTTGTTTACTTGCCCTTGGTTCAACTGGTACTTGTTATCGATAAAATCAACTGATAAATCCGATGGAAAACAATGTCATGAAAGGTCAGGCTCTGGCTGATAGACTCACCCAGATCCCTACATTCAAAATACTATTATGGTTATCCATGGTCAGCATGGTTATGATGTTTGCCGGGCTTACCAGCGGATACATAGTAAGGCAAGCAGAGGCGAACTGGTTGTTTTTTGAAATGCCCCAGGTGTTTACCTACTCCACCATCATCATCATCCTAAGCAGCATTAGCATGTTTTGGGCGCAGCGTTCTGTGTCTAAAAATGACCGTAACGGTTTAACCAAAGGCTTGACTATCACTCTTGTACTTGGATTGGCATTTTGTGTCACCCAATTCAGCGCCTGGTCAGAATTGGTTCGCCAAGGAATATATTTTACAGGAAATCCATCAGGTTCATTCTTATATGTTTTGTCAGCTATGCACTTATTGCATTTGGTTGGCGGCATTTTATACCTTGTTATAGTAACCGCCAGATCCTACCAAGGAAGATATACTGCTGAAAACCATTTACCTATCGAACTATGTTCCATCTTTTGGCACTTTTTGGATTTTCTTTGGGTATACCTGTTCGTCTTTTTGAGCATGCTTCGTTAGAAACCTGTTGAAATTTAGAAGGATTCCAAGCTAAAAAAATGCTTTTGGCATGGAAAAATCTATTTATTTTGCGAAAGAATTAACGGAGCTGTCTAAGACAGTTTCCTTATTAAAATCAACATCCTACGCGAATTATGTCAGCAGAAGCAGCAGTAGCATCGAACTCCAACAAAACTTGGGGCGGAGGTAAATCACCCTACAACGTTAGCTGGGGTAAAATGTACATGTGGTTCTTCTTGGTATCAGATGCCTTCACTTTCTCATCCTTAATTCTTGCTTATGGCGTTATGCGCCACAGGTTCAGCGAGATATGGCCAGTAGCGGATGATGTTTTCACCCACTTTCCATTCGTGGAAGGTCACGTTCCGTTGGCTTATGTAGGTTTGATGACCTTCATTCTGATCATGAGTTCTGTAACTATGGTATTAGCGGTTGACGCAGGCCATCGTCGCGATAAGAAAGCCGTGGGAACCTGGATGTTTTGGACGATCATTGGAGGATTCTTGTTCCTTGGTTCTCAGGCCTGGGAATGGTATCATTTCATTCATGGTACCGAACAAGGTGCTTATATACACCAAGATGGTACTGTTGGTCGACCAAAAATCGATGACCAAACAAATACGGTTGACATGAATACGCTGTTACTTCCCGGTAACAAAGAGATTTCTGGAGCTGAAGCTGAGGCGTTTAAAGCCAAATCGGAGCATTTTCATGGAGCAAACTTGGTCAAAAACGAGTATGGCCACCCTTTATTCGGCGACTTCTTCTTCTTTATCACCGGATTTCACGGATTTCACGTATTCTCCGGGGTTGTCATCAACATCATCATCTTTATCAATGTGTTGAATGGAGTTTATGCCCGAAGAGGCCATTACGAACAAGTTGAAAAAACAGGTTTGTACTGGCACTTTGTAGACCTTGTATGGGTATTTGTATTCACATTCTTCTATCTCGTTTAATCACAATCCTTTTAAAACAGTTTAGGTATGGCAGCCCATAGCAACGATCATAATCACGACGATAAAAAGCACGGTTATTACACGGGTGATATCCACAACCAATTCATTGAAGAGCACCACGATCCTAAAAACGTTAGTGTTATATGGCGTACATTTTGGATATTATTGTTGGTAACGATCTTTGAGGTTGGAATTGCATTCACCCCGATTCCTAGGGATATACTTCTTATCATATTCGTTGTATTGACCATAGTTAAGGCTTATTATATTGTCGCATTTTTCATGCACTTGAAACACGAAAAAGTCTCCTTCAAATACTCCATCCTACTTCCGTTTTTTCTCATCCTTTACTTCATTGTGATGGCGATTGCGGAAGGTAATTACCTGAACTTTATTGGGTAATCGTTGTTTATAGTTTGAATGAAACCTTCTCGTCCGATTACCAAAATTCTGGTAATCGTCCTCATCCTTACAATTCCTTCCATTGCATACCTGTTAATTTCAACGGGCTCCAACGATTATGAACGTTTGGAGATTTTTGGGCCCAAAGAAGCCGGATTAAATCCAGGTGATACAACCTATCACACCCTTACGCCTTTTATTCTCAAAGACCACCTTGGGAACAACTTCGGTTCCAACGATATGAAAGGACATATTTTTGTTGCGGAGTTTTTCTTTGCTACTTGTCAGACCATTTGCCCCAAAATGACCATGCAAATGAAGCGAGTTCAAGAAGCCTACAAAGATTCGCCCGAGATCAGATTAGTGTCTTATACAGTAGACCCGGCAAAAGATACTGTGGCAGCCTTGGCTGAATACGCTCGTAAACACGATGCAATTTCAGGAAAATGGTTTTTCCTTACCGGCGATAAAAAAGAGATTTACGATTTGGCAAGAAATGGGTACTTTGTATCAGCTCAAGAGGGGGATGGAGGTCCACACGACTTTATACACACCAATAACCTTGTTTTGATAGACAAAGAACAGCGAATCAGAGGCTATTACGACGGAACAGACTACGAAGACGTGAACAAATTGATGGATGAAATCAAAGTCCTTCAATGGGAATACGCCAAAAAAGAAGGTAAAAGCTCCATCTGGTAAGTCTTAAACAAATCATTAAACCGCATGGAAAATCTGATAAAAAATGAAAAGCAAATACTAAGAGGAATTTACATTCTTTCTGGATTGGTTTTGATTGCGGTAATTGTTTTAGGCATGCTACCTCGCGCCGATCATGTACCAGATTTTGTAAAAAGACTGCCCACTCTAAATGCATTTCTTAATGGAACGTGCAGCATATTACTCATAGCCTCATATTATTTCATCAGAAAAAGAGACATACAAACCCATAAGAAGCTGAACCTTGTCACGTTCGTCCTTTCATCCGTATTTCTATTGTCGTATGTGACTTTTCACTCGTTTGGCATTGAAACGAAATTCCCGGCCGACAATCCAATAAGGCCGCTGTATCTAACCATCCTGATTTCCCATATCATTCTGGCTGCAGTTGTTTTGCCTTTGGTACTGCTCTCGTTTTATTATGGATTAACGAATAAGGTAGCGGCGCATCGAAAGTTAACTCGATTCTCATTCCCAATTTGGCTGTATGTAACAGTTACAGGGGTGGTCGTGTATCTGATGATATCACCTTATTATGGTTTTTGACCCTGTTTTAGGTTATATTTGTTAAGATAATTTGATAAGTACCATGAGGAAGTTATTTGGAATCGTTTTGGTTGTAATGCTGTTGACCCTATCGAATACCGCATGGTCCCAATGCTCCATGTGTAGGGCGGTAGCTGAGTCTGGGCATAAGCAAGACCCCAACAAGGTAGCCAAAGGCCTAAACAATGGAATACTTTACCTGCTTTCTATGCCCTATATTCTAGGTGGTGTTGCCTACATCATTTGGAGGAGAAATAAAAGCCGTCAACAAGCTTGATCATGACCAAGCATCTTTTCAATAAAGAATCCAAAGAATCCTTGCGACTCAAATTGGAGTCGGAATCATTTAAGAGAATCACACTCTCCTTTTATCGATATGTAATAATCGATTGTCCGGATGATTTCCGTAACGAGATTTATGAAAATTTCGAGGGCTTAGGTATACTTGGCAGAGTATATGTAGCCAAAGAGGGAATAAATGCTCAAATAAGCATTCCCGAGCAATACTTCAGCGACTTCAAGGAATATCTGCAAAACTCCACATTGCTTTGCAACATGCCTTTGAAGATTGCTGTTGAAGACAACGACAAATCATTCATCAAACTCATCGTTAAGGTTAAAAACAAAGTGGTGGCTGATGGCCTGAACGATGATACCTTCGATGTAACAAACGTTGGTCGACACTTAAGCGCAAAGGAATTCAATGAAGCGATGGATGACCCCAACACGGTTGTAGTGGATATGCGGAATCACTATGAGAGCGAAGTGGGCCATTTCAAGGATGCGGTGCTACCAGACACAGATACTTTTCGCGAAACGCTTCCTGTGAGTATAGATTTGTTGCAAGATAAAAAGGATAGTAAAATTCTTCTCTATTGTACTGGTGGTATACGCTGTGAAAAAGCCAGCGCTTATTTCAAGCATCATGGGTTTAAGGACGTAAACCAATTATTGGGTGGCATTATTGATTATCACCGTCAGATCAAAGCAGAAGGGTTAGAGTCGAAGTTCATCGGCAAGAACTTTGTGTTTGATGATCGCTTGGGAGAACGTATAACCGATGATGTAATCGCACAGTGCCACTTATGCGGATCATCTTGCGATGACCATATCAATTGTGCGAACGAAGACTGCCATTTATTATTTATCCAATGCGCTTCATGTGCTGAAAAACTCAACGGCTGTTGTAGTGAGACATGCAAGGATGTGATTGCTTTACCACTGGAAACACGGAAATCACTCCGTAAAGGCAAAATCAAAACCGACACCTTATCCGTTTACCGTAAAAGCCGTCGAAGCAATCTCCGTTAAGATTTTTCTTGTAGGAACTTGAATGCTGTTTCCTGAATAGCTTTCCGAGGATCTGTGAAACCATCAGACATCACATCCAATACCTTCTTGTTTGAATAGTAGCATACCGATTGGGCGCTTTGTGCCGTTTCACGAGTAATCAAAGGTCTTTTACCAGTAAGGCTTGT
>JBJTQS010000146.1:0-2510 GCA_046075765.1 Bacteroidota bacterium | reverse complement strand
AACCTTACTTCCTTTCGATATAAACCATTTGATCATTGAGTCTGTAAAGAAGACCAATAAGGTTTTGTTTGTGGATGAGGATGTGCCTGGCGGAGGTTCTGCCTATATGTATCAGCAGGTGATTGAAGAACAAGGAGCGTTTGATTATTTAGAGATGCCACCTGTAACGCTTTCTGCAAAGGCTCATAGGCCCGCTTATGGTTCTGATGGTGATTATTTCTCCAAGCCCAACGCAGAGGATATTTTTGACACTGCCTACGAAATGGTGCGCCGCTGTAATCCAGGTTTGTACCCAGCCATTTATTAATTCAGATGGAAAAAAGGATTACGGAATCGGATTCGAACTACGACTCGTTAGAGCGTATGTCGACCGAGGAGCTGATTCGTAATATCAACCGCGAAGACCAAACCGTAGCGCATGCGGTAGAGAAGCAAATTCCTGCTATCATTCGATTGGCGGATGCGGTGTATGAAAAAATGCATAAAGGCGGTCGACTTTTTTATATAGGCGCAGGAACAAGCGGACGATTGGGAATAGTAGATGCTTCTGAGTGTCCGCCTACCTATGGCATCGAGCATGGTAGGGTAGTGGGCATCATTGCGGGTGGTGATGTGGCGATACGCAAGGCGGTTGAATTTGCCGAAGATGACTACGATGGCGCATGGCGCGATTTGCAGGAGTTTGATATCAATGAAAAGGACTTCGTTATCGGCATCGCCGCTTCTGGTTCTACACCTTACGTGATAGGTGGGTTGGATCATTGTAGGCAGCAAGGGATTCAAACGGGTTGTATCACATGCAATCCCGATTCCATTGTGGCTTCATTCGCCGATTTTCCGGTTGAGGTGGTGGTGGGTCCTGAATTTGTTACGGGTTCCACGCGAATGAAATCAGGTACTGCACAAAAGTTGGTGCTGAATATGATTACCACAACGGTTATGGTTCGTTTGGGTCGCGTGAAGGGTAATAAGATGGTGGATATGCAGCTTAGCAATAACAAACTGGTGGATCGTGGTTGTAGGATGATTGTGGCGGCCACAGGAACCGATCGCGAAACAGCAATGGAGTTGTTGCAAAAGCATGGCAGCGTTCGCAATGCGGTGGATGCCTTCAGGATGCGTACTCCTTGACAGGTAATTGATTCCGAAATCTTCTTTTTTGTTGTTAAATTGGCGTTGTATTTCACCGATTCATGCAAGATATCGAACCATATTATCGTTGGAGGGATTTGTACATCGCCGATCAAGACGAGTTGTCGCCTTTCTACGGTCGTGAATACAGCGAGTTCGAATACACCAACA
This sequence comes from Bacteroidota bacterium, assembly GCA_046075765.1. Lineage (GTDB taxonomy): Bacteria > Bacteroidota > Bacteroidia > AKYH767-A > OLB10 > JALRAP01. Next base: position 1,208 of record JBJTQS010000146.1, on the reverse strand, counting down.
CGATTTACAATTATTACATCCATCCGCAATGGGATGGGTTTGGTTCTAGTACCCTATATCTGAAAATTTTGTTTGCCGATTATGTGCAGCAGTTCGCTGTAATCGAGCTGATAGGTGAGTGGAACGATTGTATCAACAACGATATCATGATATTGAAACGTGATCTCATCGATAAGCTGATTGAAACGGGCATCACACATTTCATACTCATCGGCGAGAATGTCCTCAATTTCCATGGCTCCGATGATTGCTATTATCAAGAGTGGTTTGACGACATCGAAGAAGGCTGGGTGGTGTGCCTTAATTTCCGTGAGCATGTGTTGAAGGAGTTTTCGTCATTCAACATCGACTATTACCTTTTGTTCGGTGGAGAATTGAATGTGCTTCAATGGCGCACTTTCACTCCGGTTGAGCTTTTCAAGCATGTGGGTAATATTATGGCCAAGCGTCTTACGGCATAGTTTTGGCGATAGCTGGTTTTTTGCTATCTTTAGAATCCAATTGATTCAATTTGAAAAAAGCAGTCGCTTTTATTTTACTGATAGTTACGCTGATTTATTTCGGTCTTCCTGATTTTTCCATTTCGTTTGCTCAAAATCCTGATTCTTTGAAAACTGCCGAAGGTGGTGCGAGCTTTTATGGCAATGAGTTTCATGGTAGGAGGACCGCTAGTGGCGAGGTGTTTGATAACAGGGATTTTACTGCTGCACATAAATCACTCCCGTTTAACACCTGCGTAAATGTCGTTAATTTGAAGAACGGAAAGAATGTGATTGTGCGCATCAACGATCGTGGTCCATTCATTAAAAATCGTATAGTTGATTTGAGCCGTTCAGCAGCTATACGCATTGGTTCTCATTTGGCTGGTGTGGTGCCTGTTTCTATTCGTGTTTTAAACTTCATCAATCACACTCCTGAGTTGGATGCCATTTACAGTTCCAGTAGGTTGGTGCGGCTCAATGGTATGCCCGAGATCGAGCTGGTACCAGGCAGTAAGTCTACAGCCGATTCTTTGGATCTCACTTACATATCCTTCTTTTCTACACCAGATTTGGTTCACGCATTGTATTTCGCTGCCGATTTGTATTTGAAGTCGCCCGGCACGGAATTCCTAATCGGTCATGACTTGGTGTCTGGAAGAAAAAGATTTCATGTAGTGGGCAGAGGTACAGGTCGTGCAGAGGGCGATAAGCGTTTGTTGATTCAAC
>JBJTQS010000145.1:0-4759 GCA_046075765.1 Bacteroidota bacterium | reverse complement strand
ATGAGGGCGCCGAATTTCAATTGCAGTCGGATGGCCCAATAATCAAATGCGGGCTGTTTTACCGCATTCCGCAACCATAATTGGGCCGTTGGCGGAAATTCTAAGCAACATAACTCTTGCTTATATAAATTCGCGCCGCTATTTCCGTTATAATTATGGATATTGAAAAAGAGATAGGCCAGTCCGTCAGTTTCAAATCTGATTTGCAAAGAGCAGCTGTGAACATCCTGTACACGGCTTCTTGGCTCAATATGAAAAATACCGAAACGCTGAAGCCGTTTGATTTAACGCCGCAGCAGTTTAATGTGCTCCGAATTTTAAGGGGACACCATCCAAAACCGGCCACGGTTAATTTGCTCATGCAGCGCATGCTCGATAAAAGCAGCAACGCTTCACGACTGGTAGATCGTTTATTGGAGAAAGGCTTTGTTACACGCGAAACTAACCGCCAAGACAAGCGTGCCGTGGATGTTTACATTTCACATAAAGGCATGGATGTTTTGGATAACATCGACAATACCTTCGGTTTACTCGAAAGCCATCTGGATCACCTCAGTGAATCTGAAGCACGCATGTTGAGCGATTTGCTCGACAAAATGCGTGGTTAATGTTTTTTAGAAAGTAAGGCTTAGGCCGATGGCAGGTAGGATCGGTAATTGGTCCACACGCTCGTTAGTGATACGGTCAACATAGAAAATGTTTTTTCGGTTGTAAACGTTAATCACACTCGCTGTGGCCTCCAATGTGCTTTTGTCGCTCAGTTCGAAATTCTTTTTCAAGGAAATATCGAGACGATGATAGTAGGGGAGTCGGCCTTCGTTCAACGGACCGTAAATAATACCCAAGGTTCCATTTTCTTGAGCTGGGTTGGTGTTCAATCCGCCGCTGAAGTTCAAGTATTCGTAAAATCCTTGTGTCTGGCTGAATGGGAAACCAGATCCCAGGTTCCAACGCACATCAAATTGCCAATCGAGTTTTTTACCCATGGTGTATGAACCCACCAGATTCACATTGTGACGACGGTCGAAGTGTGGCACATAATCGCGATACTCATCCTGCCTATTCACGAATCCGAGCGAATATACGGCCCAAAAATACAAGCGTCGGTAATCGTATTTCAGCGTGAGGTCGATACCGCGAGCGGTACCTTTCTCAACGATGTAATCATCCGTAAGGGCATCCGGTTGGTTATCATCTTCGTCGAATATGTTATCACGATTTACATTCGATAATTGATCGAAGCTCTTCAAGTAAGCTTCAATGTTGGCAGAGAAATGCCAAGGCAAATCCAATTCAACACCAACTACCGCATGAGATGCTTTTTGCAGTCTTGAGTTCACAGGAGAACCACGGAATTCGTCAGGTAGATTTTCCGGTCCCGACAAAAATCCGTAGAACAGGTTCACCACATCGCGGTCTGACGAGGAGCTCAGCAAATTCTGCGCATATAAGCCACCCGCGGCTTTCAATCGCACACTGTTGCTCACATTGTATTTCATACCAAGGCGTGGCTCCAATGAAAGCTCGGATAAAGATGCGAAGTAGTGGAAACGCATGCCGGGTTCAATCACAAACTTTTCGCCGAAGATCTTCTTGCCTGTAACATATACACCCAACTCGGTGGTGTTTTCTTCTTGTTCGCTTTTGCGACCGGTGAATGCGGTGAACTCATAGTCGGTTTTAAAACCAAGTGCCTCGATACCGTATTTGATTTCATCTCGGTTTAACAGGTAGGTGAAATTCAGGCCCATATTAAAGCCATTCACCAAACTGCTTCGCGGTTGCACATCCGCTTCTTTCAATCCTATTTTGTATTGCGAATAAGCGAAGTTTCCGTCAAGCAATACAGTAGAACCTCCCGGCACAATCACAAAGCTGGAACCGAAACCTTTCGAATCCCATTCGTAATCGGCAATGCCCGCATATTTCGCACGATCGTTAAAGCTGAATCCGAAAATGTTCAGCTTGCTCCCATTGGAATTATTCGTAACGAACTTTGCGTACAGGTCGTTGAATGTGTATGGAAGTCCTGCTTCGCCGGCGTAAGAGTAGAGGGATTTGGATGTTTTGTCGAGGAAGGAAGTCTTAGTGGAAATGATGAACGAAGCATCGCCATCACCCTCCGATTTGGCTTTCTTAACCGGACCTTCGAAAATCACTTTCGACACAAATGGGTTGGATGATATTTTACCACCGAAGCGTTTCTTGTTACCATCACGCGTTTTGATGTCCATAACAGAGGAAATCCTTCCACCGTATTCAGCTCCGTGACCACCAGCATAGATGTCGGCGTTGCGGATGATGTCGGTATCGAAAACCGAAAACAAACCGATGCTGTGGAACGGGTTATAGATTACCATGCCATCGAGCAACACTTTGTTTTGGATGGGTGTACCTCCGCGAATGTAAAGTTGTCCACCCTGGTCTCCCGAGAACACCACACCCGGCAACACTTGAAGGTATTGCACCAGGTCGGGTTCGCCTCCAACCGAAGGAAGTTGTTTCAACTCTTTCGGAGTGATTTTGGTTACTGATGCTTTCACCTCGGTTTTCGCTTCCTGCTTTTCGGCTGAGATGTTTACCGCGGTAAGGCTGATGGTGCGTTTTTCGAGATAGAGTTTTTTGGTTTGGATATCGCCAGATGTGATGGTGATGGGTGTAGCTAGTGTATCATATTCCACCGAAGTAACGGTTAACACATAGTTGCCAGCGGGAATCTTGCTGATGGAGTAATATCCGTTCACATCAGTGGCAGCACCCAGGGTGGTGCCTTTGAGGTACACGTTGGTAAAGAGTACGGGCTCTCCAGTGGATTTATCATATACAAAGCCGCGAACGGTTCCATTGTTTTGAGCGTTCGCAGTGAACAGGTTGATCACGCAAAGTGTAAAGGCAAGCAGCGCGATTCTTAGTCGGGATTTCATAAGGTGATTTGGTGTTTCAGGCTTTGCGTGTCGACAAATCCAGGATGGTGTCGAACTCTTGTTCGGTGAGCGGAATAACGGATAGGCGGTTAAGGCGTATGAGTGCGATGTCTTTGAGGCGTAGCTCTGTTTTTATGGTTTTCAGAGAAACCGGGTTTTTGAGTGCTTTGTGTGGTTTCAAGTCAACAGCCGACCAACGGTCGTCGTTGATGGTAGGATCTTGGTACGCGGTTTTCGAAACCTTAGCAATTCCAACCACTTCAAGTCCTTCGTTACTATGGTAGAACATGACCAGGTCGCCCTTTTTCATGCCTCTCAAATGGTTGCGAGCCAAATAGTTGCGAACGCCACTCCAACAGGTTTCCCCATCAGCTACAAACTCATCCCAGGAATAAACAAAGGGTTCGGATTTCACCAGCCAGTACTGCACAGTCTTTCTATTGGGAGGTCTAAATTAGGGAATATTTCGTGGCCCTAGGTGGCGGGAGCGGGAAGCTGTACCAGTACCAGTGGCAGTACCAGTAGCAGTACCAATAGCAGTACCAATAGCATTGTGCTTGAGTCGAAAACTTCACTTGTTACTTGTCACTTAAATGCGGGAGGCGGCTTGCTGTGCCGAAGGCGAGGAGGCGAGGAGGCGAAACCTGTATCTTAAATTCGTCGGCGGGCGGCTTGTCCACGAACGGTGCGAACCGTAAGATTGGTCGGCCCGGGGGTGTAGCCATGTGCGACAAGACCAATCAAACGGTTGGCGTTCGTGGTGCCCTTTTTGGTTACTTTTTGGGCAAGCAAAAAGTGACAAAAAGCCGAAGGCATCAGCGGAAGTCTGATTACTTTCGGACGGCACTTGTCACGTATCACATATCACATGTCACATGCCACTAAGTTCAATTTAACTTTTCCCAAACCAATTGTTTAATTGTGTAAACTTGTGTCATGGAGCAGCTGATAGCATTTTGCAAAGAAATCGGTCCGGTGTATGCGGCGTTGCTTGCCACAACCTTCACCTGGTTGCTGACAGCCGCTGGGGCCTCGCTGGTATTTTTCTTCAGGTCCAGTAATCGCGCGGTGTTAGATGTCATGTTAGGTTTCACCGGCGGCGTTATGGTGGCTGCCAGTTTTTGGTCACTTTTAGCGCCGAGTATTGCCTATTCTGAAGAAATATATCCCGGATGGGAATGGTTTCCGGCAGCCAGTGGGTTTTTGGGTGGGGCTTTGTTCATTTTCTTCCTGGATAAGATGATGCCCCATTTGCACATCAATTTCGGTGATGCGGAAACAGAGGGTATGAAATCCAAGTTCCAGAAAAACACGTTGTTGATTTTGGCTATCACACTTCACAATATTCCCGAGGGACTGGCAGTAGGTGTTTTGTTCGGTGCTGCTTTTATGGGAGGCGGCGAGGAGATGATCCCTGCAGCTATAGCGTTGGCATTTGGAATTGGCATTCAGAATTTTCCCGAGGGTTTCGCTGTGGCGATGCCTTTGCGCAGACTGGGTTTATCCCGTTTCAAATCCTTTTGGTATGGACAAATGTCGGCTATAGTAGAACCGATTGCCGGTGTGATTGGTGCATTAGCTGTAATATACATGCAACCCATTTTGCCATTCGCTTTGGCCTTTGCCGCCGGCGCCATGATTTTCGTGGTGGTGGAGGAGGTGATACCCGAAACGCAACGCGACAAATTCACAGATATATCCGTGTTGGGCTTCATCGGTGGCTTTGTGGTGATGATGATTTTGGATGTAGCGCTGGGGTAGAGAAATGGTCAATAGTCATTGGTCATTAGTCATTAGTAATTAGTAATTGATTATTTGTCCATGCCTGAAATAGG
>JBJTQS010000144.1:0-8855 GCA_046075765.1 Bacteroidota bacterium | reverse complement strand
CTTCTTCCTTCGTTCTCGGCTTCAGTAACATCACGGTACATGATCCTTCCTAGGGAGTCTTTTTCAGCAATTTGGCCTTCTTCATCTAACAGCTGAGTTTTGAAAACGTTACCTCTGTAAGGATTGAAATCGTCTTTATCTTCGGGTGACAAAGGCCTGTAAACATCAGCTACCCATTCGGCAACGTTACCCCCCATGTTATACAATCCAAAGTCATTAGGAACATAGGAGATGGTTGGAGCAGTGATGTCTGCGTTATCGTTCAAGAAACCTGCTGTACCCATGTTATCACCTCGTCCGCGCTTGAAGTTGGCCAACATTTCACCACGGTATTTTTCATCCGCATTACGAACCACGTGGCCGTTCCAAGGATAGATTTTGCGCTCAGTTACACGCTCGTAAACAGTGTTTCCAATGAGACCAAGTGCAGCATATTCCCATTCTGCTTCGGTGGGCAGTCGGTAGCGGGGAAGCAGTATTCCATCCTCCATAACCACCTTACGTGTGTCGCGGTTGGGATTGTAGTCAATCAACAGATCCTTCACAAGTCCCTCATACTGGTTAGCCAAATACGCATCCGTATTGAAATTGTCTTCGTTGATCTGGGCAGGATTTACGCGTAAAATACCCTCACGAATCAAGATATATTCGTTCACGCGATCTGTTCTCCAAGCACAATAGTCGTTAGCTTGTAGCCAATTCACACCAACCACTGGGTAATCGTTGTAGGCGGGGTGGCGCAGGTATAACTCAACGTAAGGCTCGTTAAAACCAACTTTGGAACGCCAAACAAGCGTATCTGGCAGCGCCCTTTTATACACTTCTGGGTAGTCTGTCCCGTAAACGCGATCTAACCAATATAGGTATTCGCGATAGTGAAGGTTTGAAACCTCGGTTTCATCCATATAGAAAGATGAAACGGTAACCCTTCTTGGGATATTGGCCCAATCCATGGTGATGTCCTGTTCGGTACGGCCCATAGAGAAAGTACCACCTTCGATGAGAACCAATCCGGGACCGGTTTCCTGTTCGGTGTATTCTACTTTTTCGAATCCGCCGTTCTTTTCATCATTGTAATTCCATCCGGTTGAAGAAGACTTTTCCTTTCCACCTCCGCAGGATGCAAGAAACACCATAGCTGAAAGCAGTAATGGTGATACGAATGACAATTTTTTCATGCTAGTATATTGGATGACTTTATGTTCCTGGTTTTATTAAACTAAAAAGATGGACAGCTTATTGTCCTGAATCGTTTCTTTTTAGGTCTACACTCGAATTGAATGCCAAGACTGATTTCGTGAGATCCAGCGGTGGTATTGTTTGTTAGCTTTGAAATGGTTACGTCGTAAGAGTAGCCAAATTTAAACAATCCTTTTTGAACACCAACCAAGGCGATAAAAGATTCACCACTCCAGCTGGCTGTACCAGCACCTCCGAAGTTGGAACGCATCCATAAACCGCCAATCATAGGGGATTTCAGCACATATACACCCAAATTGAGCTGGTTGGCACTTCCTTGTTGTTGATATAAAACATTGGGAGACACGTAAGTACCTTCAGAACGGGAAGCTGCATAGCGATAAACGCGGGTGTCGCCTACTGGCAGCATAGCACCGAAATGGGCGGTTATTTTCATCGGTAAAGCAGAAGAGCCTTCCACAATGAAAGCTTCATCTGGCTGGGTCAAGTGGTTAACGGCAACGCCTCCATAAACCTTTGAGCTATAGGCTAATATACCAGCTGAAAAGTCGGGATATGACTTGCTTAAATCAGAAGGGCGATTTTCTTGAGTGTTGTACACGAATCCATATCGAGGATCGATTTGATCTCCGAAATAAAGCTTATCCCAATCCAATTTTTTCTGCATCAACGTTGCCTGCATACCCATGCGGATTGAGAAGTCGCGGCTGATATTCAATTGATAAGAGTACATTCCGCTGATAGAAGTAGTGTTAATGGTACCATCTCCTGCCTTATCATTCATAATGATTAGACCCAAACCGCCCGATAAATTATCTATGTGTTGATCGTAAGAAACAGAAGAGGTGATGTACGTTTTATTGAGTGCTGGCCACTGGTTACGGTAATTGATGCCAATACGTGGGCAGCGAGCGGAACCTGCGAAAGCGGGGTTCAAATACAAGGGTGCAGCATAGAATTGGCTAAACTGAGGGTCTTGAGCCTGAGCCTTTTCGGGCATAAAGGAAGCCATCAAAACAAGTAAAGCTGCGATGAGTGAGAATGAGCGCATGTTGATATTGGTTTTGACTGACTTATACGGCAATGCTAAAATAGGTTTCATTGTTTCAGCTTTCTCGGATTTCAACAATTATTAGTAGCTGATAAACAACTTTTTGTGATGGATTATTGTTAACAGGTCAGTACAAAAATAGAAGTAAATAAAATTAATAACCAAAAATAATAAACTGCTTCAATAAGTGTTATAGTCGCTATGGCTGTGTATGCTTACATTTGTTGCAGTCATCATCTACAGGCTTATGTATCTTAAATACAGTTTTTTAGCGGTCTTTTTCCTCCTCTATTACGGGGTGGTAAACTCCTATTCGCAGTCAGCCAAGCCTCAAAAAATTGATTTGGTTTGGAGCACAGACATTGATCTTACATCCGAAGGCCTTCAGGGTCAGCGGTTGATGCAATTTGAAGGCGCCCAATATGACGGCTCAGCCAATTCCTTCCCCTTTTTCGTTAAACGACTTCCAAATCCCTTCCCTGGCTTTAATTCGATTGCTTCAATAACAAACCCGGTTTACCAGGATTTTGAAACGAATTCTCGTGTTGATTGGACCAAGGTTCAACAGCAACCGCTTGTTACCTCGCAAGTGGTTTATGAAAAGAAGCAGGCGTATTTAGCGGTTTCCATTTTGCCTTTCAAGATCGATGCTGCCGGTCGAAAGCAAAGACTGATTTCATTCGAGCTTCGATACGACCAGGGTGAAATGTTATCAAGCAATTTCACCAGATTTGGTTCGGCTGCTGCCACCAACAGTGTGCTTTCCTCGGGCAACTGGGTAAAGTTGTCTGTTTCTCAAACAGGCATATACAAGATTACGGCGAGTCAGCTTTCCCAATTCGGTCTTGACCCTGCTCAAACCGACCCGAATCAAATTCGATTGTTCGGCAATGGTGGAGGCATGCTTCCAAGGTTGAACAGCAAATTCCGTCACGATGATTTGGCAGAAAATGCCATCGAGGTTTATGACGGCGGGACTCCTGGAAGATTTGATGGTAGCGACTATATCTTGTTTTACGGCGAGGCGCCCACATCCTGGTCATTGGATGCTAATACTGGAAAATTTGTTCATGAGCTTAATCTGCTCTCCGATTACACTTACTATTTCCTCACTCCACAGTTAAGCCTATCTTCTGCTCCCAAGAGAATTATCAATAGAAGTTCTTCTGCACAGCTGCCAAACAATAATGTTACCGTTTTCGACGATCGCCAATACCATGAAGTGGAGCGATTCAATTTCATCAAATCAGGTAGGCAGTGGTACGGAGAACAATTTGATGTGGACCTTACCCAGTCGTTTAATTTCAGCTTTCCAAATATTGAACTTAGTTCTTCTGTACATGTCAAATCCAATTTGATTGCTCGTTCATTTTCGCCGAGTTATTTCAGGATGAATTACAATGGTCAGACCATCTTGCAGCAAAACGTACCTGCTGTTGGCACCTCTTATACCTCCGACTTTGCTGATGAAAACATTTCCACCGTTTCTTTAAATCCTACCGGTGCGGATGTCAGTCTTTCATTGACCTATTTTCCCACCACATCTACATCGGTTGGTTATCTGAACAATTTGATTGTAAATGCATGCAGGGCGATGGAGATGACAGGCTCGCAGATGTCTTTCAGAAACATTGCCTCCGCTGCCCCTGGAAAAATTTCGAGATTCACCCTCTCGGGCGCTCTCAACAACTTGCGTATTTGGGATGTTACCGATCCTACAAACGTTGTTCAGCAGTTAACCGATGCTCCAGGAGATTTTGTTGTTGCTACTGATTCGCTTTTAGAGTTCCTGGCATTCAATGGAAGTGCTTTTAACTCTCCTAATTATGTGGGGCGCGTTTCTAATCAGAACCTTCATGGACTGGGTGCAACTGACATGGTTATCATTACCCATCCTAATTTCGAATCGGAAGCGTCAAGACTCGCGGATTTCCATCGAAATGAAAATAATTTGCGTGTTGCTTTGGTGAGACCTCAAGAGATCTACAATGAATTCTCTTCGGGAGCACCAGACTTGGTGGCTATCCGCGACTTCATTCGTATGTTTTATAACCGTGCCACAAATCCAGCCGATCTGCCCAAATACTTGTTGCTTTTCGGAGATGGATCGTATGATAACAAAGGCACAGGAGAATCGAACACCAACTTCATCCCAACCTATCAATCGTTGAATTCCATTTCACTGATACGCTCTTATGTGTCGGATGATTTTTTTGGTTTCTTGGATGACCAGGAAGGCGATTGGGACGACACGTTTACCGATTTGCTCGATGTGGCTGTTGGTCGATTCCCTGTTAAGACGATTTCGGAGGCTCGTATCGTAGTCAATAAAACCATCGACTATGCCACACCTGGAACGGTTTCCGATGCCACAACTTCGTCCACCTGTTCGGAATCAAACACTACATCTCTTGGCGACTGGCGCAATGTGATTTGTTTCATTGCGGATGATGAGGATTCTGGTTTGCATTTGAATCAATCTAACGGACTTGCCACTTATGTGCGCAATAACCATCCGGAGTTCAATGTTGACAAGATCTTTATTGATGCATATAATCAAGTTGCAACCCCTGGTGGCCAGCGCTACCCTTCCGTGAACGAAGCCATTAGCAGACGAGTAGATAAAGGCGCGTTGGTTATTAATTATACGGGGCACGGCGGAGAAACTGGTTGGACGGCCGAACGAATCCTCGACAATACCATGGTGCGCGCTTGGAAGAACAAACGCAAACTGCCACTGTTCATCACCGCTACTTGTGAGTTCAGTAGATATGATGATCCCGGTCGGACATCAACAGGGGAGTTGGTGCTCATCGAGAGTGAGGCTGGCGGTGTGGCGTTGATGACTACTACGCGACTGGTGTATGCTGCACAAAATGGAGTCTTGAATTCGGTTATGATGAGTCACCTTTTTGATGAAATCAATGGAGAGCAGCAACGATTAGGCGATGTTTATGTAACCGTCAAGAATGACAATAGTGTGTTGGGTGGAGGAATTAATCCCAGGAACTTCTCTCTATTGGGCGATCCCGCTTTGCAATTGGCTGTACCTCGCTATGACGTGGTTACCACAGCCATCAATGGAAACGCTCCTGTTCCCAATAATGATACGCTTTCCGCTTTGCGAAAAGTGACTATTTCAGGTGAGGTGAGGCAGAATGGTCAAAAGCTAACCGGATTTAATGGTATTGTTTACCCGACAGTGTTCGATAAGGAAGAAACCGTTTCTACCTTGGGTAATGACCCTTCTAGTCCTGTCATAAATTTTTCGTTAAGAAAAAATGCTGTTTACCGAGGGAAAGCCAGTGTTAACAACGGAGAGTTCTCATTCACTTTCGTTGTGCCACGTGACATTGCATATAATATAGGCCGTGGCCGTATCAGTTATTATGCTCACAATGGAAGTGAAGATGCCACTGGAAACTATGACAGTGTTCTGGTAGGCGGGTTTTACAGTGGTGCAACCGCTGATAGTGAAGGTCCACAAGTCAAGCTTTACTTGAATGATGAAAAGTTCATCTACGGTGGATTAACTGATAACGATCCTATCATATTGGCGTTGGTTTCCGACTCTAACGGTGTCAATACGGTAGGTAACGGAATCGGTCATGATATCACTGCAACAATCGACGATGATCCGAACCGAATTTTCACTTTAAATGACTACTACGAATCGGATCTTGATGATTATACCAAGGGTCGTGTGGTTTATCCGCTAAGCGGTTTGGCAGAGGGAAAGCATACGCTGAAGTTCAAAATATGGGATATACACAACAACTCCACCGAGTCGACTACCGAATTCACGGTTGCTGAATCAGCCAATTTGGCTTTGGAGCGCGTATTGAATTATCCGAACCCTTTCACAACGAAAACAGCTTTCTTTTTTGAGCATAACCGCCCTTGCGGGGATTTGGATGTCCAAGTACAAATATTCACCGTTTCCGGTAGATTGGTTAAAACGATCAACCGGGCAATATCATGCGAGGGGTATCGTTACGATGGGGTTGAGTGGGATGGAAGGGATGACTTTGGCGATCCGATAGGTCGAGGCGTTTATGTTTACCGGCTGAAAATCAGGGATGAATCCGGAAGCGTGGCCGATAAGTATGAGAAGCTGGTACTGCTCAAGTGATTTCCGTTACATCTAATTGACTTATATTTGCCAACTATTCATCTAATTATGAAAAGCGTTTTCAATAGCACCCTCGTGCTGGTGGCTCTCCTCTCGATAGTCGCCTCACCTTCGCAAGCCCAATACAACCGTGATGAACTTTTGGGACAACTGAACACCATCACCACGGCTGTTCCTTTTTTGATCATATCACCTGACGCTCGTGCTGGAGGAATGGGAGACGCAGGCGTGGCAAGCGCTTCAGATGTTAACTCCATCCATTGGAATCCCGCCAAGTTAGCTTTCATGGAACAGAAGATGGCCTTCGGCGTTTCCTATACACCTTGGCTGAGGAAGCTGGTTCCGGATATCAACCTGGCTTATGTTTCTTTTGCAAAACAACTCAAAGGCGACCAGGCATTGGGCGCATCACTGCGTTATTTCTCTTTGGGCAACATTACTTTTACAGATGGCTCAGGAAATGAAATCGGACAATTCGATCCTGCAGAATTCGCATTCGATGTAGCTTACTCCAGAAAATTAAGTGAAAATATTTCCGGTGGTATTGCCATTCGTTATATCAACTCAAACTTAACGGGTGGCTTCACGGTTGAGAACAACGCCACCAAGGCTGGTCAGTCGGTGGCTGCCGACATCAGCGGATATTATCGAAAAGAGATTGAGATCGGTAAAAAGGACGCAGATCTTTCCATCGGTCTGAATATTGCCAATATTGGCTCCAAAATATCATATACTGAAACAGGCCGTAAGGATTTCATTCCAATTAATCTGCGGTTTGGTCCAGCGTTAAATTTAAAGTTGAATGAATTCAATGAGTTGGCATTCGTTTTGGATTTCAATAAGCTGTTAGTTCCTACCCCACCTATTTATTCTGATTCTTTGAGTAACGGGGAGCAACAGATATTGTATGGAAACAGCCCCGATGTTAGTGTTGCCCAAGGAATCTTTCAATCATTCGGTGATGCGCCTAACGGAGGAAAAGAAGAATTACAGGAAATTAACATTGCTGGTGGTTTGGAGTATTGGTATGATCGTCAATTTGCTTTTAGAGCCGGTTATTTCTTCGAGCACGAGAACAAGGGAAATCGTAAGTACTTCACTCTTGGTGCAGGTTTGAAGTACAATGTGTTCGGCTTGGACTTTGCTTACCTCATTCCAACCGACCAAAGAAATCCACTCGAAAATACGCTCCGATTCTCGATTACTTTCGATTTCAATCGAAGCGACAACGAGGAAGATTAAGCAATTGTCATGAAGATCCGCGTTGGCATGGGCTTCGATGTGCATCGGCTCAAAGAAGGTCGAAAATGCATCATCGGTGGTGTCGAGATACCTCACCATAACGGACCCGATGGACACTCTGACGCTGACGTTTTGATTCATGCCATCTGCGACGCACTTTTAGGAGCTGCCGGCCTGCGCGATATCGGTTTCCATTTTCCTGACACGGATGCCACATTCAAATCCATCGACAGCAAGATTCTATTAGGCCGTGTTGTAACCTTGTTGAATGATAAAGGATTTTCAATTGGCAATATCGACTCCACTTTGGTCATGGAGCAGCCAAAAATCAATCCGCATGTGGAAACCATGAAACAGGTTTTGTCAGAGGTAATAGGGATTGGGATTGATGATATCGCCATCAAGGCCACTACCAATGAGAAAATGGGTTTCATAGGACGTGGTGAGGGTGTAACAGCCTATGCCGTGGCACTCATCTCCAAAAACTGAAGCATGCAAAACGTTTCCCACGAAATCCGATATAAGATGTATGAATCCTCGGCTGAGCTGGAGGTTCAAGACCGGGAGCTTCTGGAAGCAGCTGTTGCGGCAACAGATACAGCCTATGCACCCTATTCTGGTTTTCATGTGGGTGCTGCGGTTTTGTTGGAAACAGGCGAGGTTGTTCAAGGTAGTAACCAAGAGAATGCCGCTTATCCATCAGGTTTATGTGCAGAGCGCGTTGCACTGTTTGCCGCTGCTTCACAGCATCCCGAAACCACCATCAAGGCTGTGGCTATCACGGCATGTTTTCACGATACGGTCGAACTTTTGGCAGTTAGTCCTTGTGGTGACTGTAGGCAGGTAATGGCCGAATACGAACATCGTTATCAATCGCCAATCCGCATGATTCTTACGGCAGGAAATGGCAAGGTGATGGTTATTGATGATGCCAAGACATTGCTCCCGTTGATGTTCAACGCTGACAATTTGAAGCGCTGAAAAGAAATTCTGGGTTAATCGACTAATAGTCAAAGCCCAAGCCGTAGGCAAGTTGCTTTTTCCTATTTTTGCATCAAATTGTTACCGAGTTATGGCTAAGACGAAATTCGATAAGGAGACCTATCTTTTTTGGTATGAACAAATGTATCTGATGCGCCGTTTTGAGGAGCGCTCAGGGCAGTTGTATGGGATGCAAAAGATCAAGGGGTTTTGCCACTTGTACATTGGACAGGAAGCTGTTATGGCGGG
>JBJTQS010000143.1:0-13055 GCA_046075765.1 Bacteroidota bacterium | reverse complement strand
TAACCAGTCGAATGCCGCCGGTTCCATCAGCAATGACATCCTTCCATCCGTTCTTGTCAACATCAGCCATGGTCATTGCCCAAGCACTGCCACCACCTATATCGGTGATCATCTGATGGTAAAAACTGCCGTCACGCTGCTGGAGTTCGAGGTAGATGATGTGACCTTGGTCCATGCGTACAATGTCATCGAGTCCGTCGCTGTTGACATCAACAACAGTTACCGCGCAACCACTTCGGGTGTTGTTAGCCAATTTGTTATTGGCATTGATAAAAGAAACCGATTGGGCAAATAGGTTTCCAAAAGGCAAAAGGCAAACTGTAATTGCCACTGCCGTTTTTTGTAATTTGAATTTCATCGGATTTATTGGGTTTTTGATTTTATATTCTGGAATGATTTTGATTCGTGTTTTAGATGCTGTGATTTTCTCACAATCTCATAACCCTGATGGATTTGCTTCCTAACCTGGTGGTTACCCTGACTATGAAAACACCTGATGTGTCTGGCAGGTAGTATTGGTTTCTGTTTCCGGATTGTCCGATGTTTTTGAGTAGATATTTTTTTCCTGATGCATCAAATGCTTCCATCCTGATGATCTGGTCTTGATTTGGTATTTCAACCGAAATGATTCCATCACGGGTGAATGTGGGCGAAACCTTAATTGATTTATCGGGGTAGCTTGATAGGGTAGTCAGTAAATCCGATGTGCTGTCTGAAGCAACTAAAACAGGCGTTTTATCGGCTGCGTTATACATGTTTCGGAAAGTATCGATATGGCTACTGTTGTATGCGAACATTTCGTCGAGCCATTTTGGCGGTACGGATTGGTAATACAATCTTGCGCTCACATTAATATTACCTAACAAACCGGATACAGGCACTTTGAATTGGACAAAATCGGTTCCGGTGCCTTCTATTCCATTGAGTTTGTTGAAATCGGCATCAGCCAATGCGTCAGCAGATACTCTCACAGTATCATAAACCGGTGATGTGGTGGTAAAGCCTTCTGGAGGAATGCGATTGTCCTTAAGTAGTAATGCAGCACGGGCTAGTACCGATGTGAATTGCCCGTTCACATCACCCATAGCCATTTCATAAATCTGGCTTGTGTGATTTTGGCTGATGGTAGCATAGTGGGGGTTGAATTGTGGATTCTCGCCAACTACACG
Organism: Bacteroidota bacterium; assembly: GCA_046075765.1. Classification (GTDB taxonomy): domain Bacteria; phylum Bacteroidota; class Bacteroidia; order AKYH767-A; family OLB10; genus JALRAP01. The sequence goes on along the minus strand of JBJTQS010000143.1, from coordinate 11,886 downwards.
GTAGTTTGAATCGAAAATTCCTGATTGGAAAATGGTGTCGCCAGTAGCATCTGTAACTACAAACTGAAGAACCGCCCTGCGACCTGGATAGCCCGATGGGAATTTGTGACCTGCTTTATTTTTAATCTTTACCCGGTAATAAGCAGTATCAGGAGTAAGTCCGTCGTTGATCAATTCAAAGTCGACTGACTTCGTTTGGAGCATGTCCATGGTTGCTGCTATGGAAGAGTCCAGGTTTGCATCACTGGCCGTAACTCCCAAAGCAGATTTGTTGTTTTTGATGAGATTCAGCATAAAGCTGTTGGCTCCTGCGAATGTGTGTTGGTTGAAAGGGAATCTCGGTTGTAGTGTTATATATCCATTTGCAATCACGATTGCATCCGACAAACGAGGCATGTGGCAGGACTGGCAGGTGGTGGAAGTGCCTGCAAAGCTCGAGTTTAGATATTCGTGGTAAGTGGCCTGCTCCACGAAAGTGTTGCCTGTGTAGTTTCCGGCCAAATCAATGGTTTCGGTTATGAGGGTATGGCATGGTGAACAAACGGAAGATTCATCCATGTGAGGACTGTAGACTGGGGTGTAGCCTTCGTAAAGCTGCATTGGGCCGGCAAAAGGTCCAGGGAATGGTCCGAAAATCTGACGGGTAGTATCGAATGGGATATCCCCGGAAAAGGTGTTGCCGACATTTGGAGATATGGTGTGGCATCCTGCACATGATACACCATCTAAGCCCAACGTGTCAGTCAACAAATCGGAAAGCGTGAAGTGGGTGGCACCTCCGTAAATGGCATTGTAATGTCCCATCGGCGCATGGCAAGAGGTGCATTTGGATTCAAGCGCATTGCTGTGAGCTGGGTTCACCAAGGATTCGTGACTCACTTTTGCTCTCCAAAGTGGATCTTTTGCACTCAAGGCCATCATACTTCCCTCCCAACGATCGAATAGGTTCACATCCTGGCCGTTTTCATCGATATTTGCCTGCATCAGGGTGTCGTATCCGTGACATCCTCTGCAGGAATTAGAGGGTAGAAAATACTCACCGGGTCCGATAGGAGTGGATCCCATTTGTTGGTACAATTCCAATTCCTCCTGTGAATGGAATGACTTATGGGCATCCATTCGGACAGTGAAATTACTCAACAATAAAACGGCGACCAGCAGTCCCGACAGCACTAGAATTCTCTTCATTTTGGAAACTTATCCTTGCGTGTCTTGTGGTTAGGATCTGGCTCTATTAAATGGTATGGCTAAAATAAGCGATACCTTTTTCTTTTCAAAGGCCGAATGGATAGTTTCAGCGTTCTTTTCTAACGCTTTGTACTTTCCCAACAAAATATGTTGTTTTTCAGCACTTTTGTAAAACCTTTACGACCTCAGCTATGCAATCAAAAAATGAAATAGGAGACGCTTTTCGTTCGATTGTATCGGAATCAACTTCACCATTGTTCAGAATCATGTGGGTTTTTGGGTCTGATACCCCTCAACGCCGTCATTTCGATAACAACATTATTGCCTTCCACATTGGCCAAGGATACTTTTTATCTGTAGCGCACAATTTGAGAACCGAATGTTCATTGGTTAGAAGCATGCCTGAATCGGTTTTCGACCAACGATTGGCACCATTGTTAAGTGAGGCTCAGCGAGCACATTTGGAGCGTTGCTATGTGGCTGACCGTTCGAACGGTGTGAGATTCTTAGAGTTGCACGATCCATCCTTGGCTAATGGCATCTCGGAAACTTTTCGATCTTCGGGTTTTGATACCAGATGGGTTGGTTTAGAGTCAAACGGCGTTTGCAGCCCGCATCTGATACTGCAATTTCAGGGATCAGGTTTTTTCGGTGATCAGGAACTTGGCGATTCTTTTCCAGAGCATTGCAGGTTTTACGAAGGCCATATCCAGCGGCACACATATCTGATGGAGCTCGAATTGGTGAAGGCTTTTTATTCATCTGACATCGCTTTATATAGAATCAAACCTCCTTTTAGGGGTTTCATTGACAAGCTTCCTGTTTTGGACTTGGATTTCTCGATGATGGAAGAGGGTGCAGGTAAGCTTTATTGTTTGCAAAGTTCTCCAGGAGGATTCTTGGGAAGGCTGCTCAACACTGCCAGTTTGGAAGGTTATCTCGACCAGCATCAAGTCTTCCATGATCGCATCGAGGGTAATTATATCCTGGAAGGATTTCGTTACCTGATTCGTGGATATTTCCGCTTTGGTTCCAGCGGAGCACCATATCTGATATTCGACGCTGAAGAAGGAAAGTTCAAAGCAAATGCGGTACAAAGCGAGGCCAGCCCTGTCCAACTTTCCATTAATCATTCAAGGGAGGGTAATTTCCAATATGTAAATGCAATTGCCTCTCCCTTGCTTTTGATTGAAAAGGATTTAAAAGGCATTATGGCCGGTGAGGCTTGAGTTTATCCGTTGGTTCGGATGGCTTCCACTGGGTCTAATCGAGAGGCGGAGTAGGCAGGCACAAAGCCTGAAATAATCCCAATAAACGCCGAAATACCTAATCCCATTAGGATGTTATAAAGCGAAAGTGTTAAGTCGAAATCTATGGTCGCCGAGGCGATTTGAGTGAGCAGGAATACAATTAACAGTCCCATGGCTCCACCAATTAGGCTCAGTGTTACAGCCTCCGAAAGGAACTGCACCAAAATGAAATAGTTTTTCGCACCTAACGATTTTTGGATGCCTATTTGGTTTGTTCGTTCCCTAACTGATACAAACATGATGTTGGCGATTCCAAAGCCGCCAACCAATATGGAGAATCCGCCTATGATCCAACCAGCCAAGCCAACTACTCCAAACAGGTTTCCGACTTGATTTGAAAGCAGCTTGGATTCATTCAATGCAAAATCATCCTCTTCCATTGGTCTGAGTTGCCGGATGGAGCGCATGATTCCACGCAGTTCATCCATAAGTTCTTCGTTGGCGACTCCAGGTTTGCCTTTGACTTGGATTGCAGGCCTCAAATTGTCGGAATCGATATTTACGATGTTACGAACGTAATTAACGGACACCAGCATGGAATTATCTAAACTGCCCATGTCTATTACACTGCTTCCTTCCTTTTTGAATACGCCGATTACTTCAAGTTTGCGTCCATCAGCCCGAATGGTTTTGCCCACAGCCTCTTCCGGTCCAAATAGCGACTCTTTCAAAGTGTGACCCAAGATGGCAACTGCTCTGCCGGATTCCGATTCGTGTTCGGTGAAATACCTGCCAGCCTTCAAATCGAAAGACTTTATCATATCGTATTCATGGGATACCGCAGAGATGGCAGCGTTCTCTACAGATGATGATTTGTAGCGTATGGTTTTTCCTGATATACTCAACTCGAAGCACAGGTATTGCGCAGCATTGGAACGGTCACGTACCGTTTCCATCTCATTGTATTTCGGGTTGGGGCGTTGCCAATATTTCCACCAAGGGTAATCAGTACCGAAAGTCCAAGGCCATTTTTGAACATAAACCACATTGTCGCCCAACGACTCCACACTGCTGCGCACGTTCCTTTCCAACGAATCAACTACCGTGAAAACGATGATGATAGTGAAAATACCGATGGTGATTCCCAATAATGAAAGTACCGTTCGAAGCCTGTTGGCCGACAAGGCATGAAAGGCGAACAAAATACTTTCACGGATGAGTCTCCAAAATAATAGCATCGTTCAACAATTGGTCCATCAAAGGTAGTCATTGCAAACACGCAGCAAGCCGTTTTTGATTTGATTGTGATGCGATTTTATCGGAGATTGGGTTAGTTTTAGAAGGGCTTAATTATTTGTCAACACCTGCTCATAACTGCAAATCCGAAGCCCGAGCATTGGTTATTTTCGTGCACCAAAATCCCTAAACATGTCTGAATCTTTGAGGCCTATCCGATCCGCTTTACTTTCTGTTTATCACAAGACTGGTTTGGAGGATTTGGTTCGTGGATTAGATGCACGTGGCGTTAGGCTTTTAGCTACTGGCGGCACCTACGACTTTATCAGGAATTTGGGAATAGAAGTTACCCCTGTGGATGATGTTACGGGCTTTCCTTCCATTTTGGGCGGACGGGTGAAAACACTGCATCCGAAGATTTTCGGAGGTATATTAAACCGTAGAAACGATCCGTCTGACCAACAGGAGTGTGAGCAGCATCAAATCCCTCATATCGATTTGGTGGTAGTGGATTTGTATCCTTTTTCTGAAACATTGAAGGCGGGTGGCAGTGAATCCGACATCATTGAAAAGATTGATATCGGCGGGGTGTCCTTGCTTCGTGCGGCTGCCAAAAATTTCCGTTTCGTCACCGTGTTATCATCTTATACACAATACGAATCACTGCTCTCACATCTGGGTGAAAACAATGGTAAATGCTCTGAAGACTACCGCAGGAAGTTGGCGGCAAGGGCTTTTGAAACCACAGCTGGTTATGACCGGTTGATTGGCCATTGGACTTTGACAGGCGGGGCAGATCTCATCGAGTTGCCACAAGGTGCCGGTACCATTTTAAGGTATGGCGAGAATCCCCATCAGAAAGGGGTTTTTTATGGACAACTGGGTGAGGTATTCGAGCAGTTGTCGGGCAAGGAACTTTCATACAACAACCTGTTGGATATCGATGCCGCTATAGCATTGGCTAGTGAGTTCCAAGAGCCCATGGCGGCAGTGGTAAAGCACAACAACGCTTGTGGGGTTTCAGCAGGTCCGGATGCGATGACGAATTGGAAAAAGGCGCTTGAATCGGATCCGGTGTCTGCTTTTGGAGGAATCATAATTATTACTTCCACTGTTGATTCGGCCCTGGCGGAAGACATTGGAAAATTGTTTTTCGAAGTGCTGATTGCACCCGGTTTCACACCAGAGGCCCTCGATCATTTGAAATCCAAGAAAAATCGTATATTACTGAAGCTTAATAATATACCAAGGTCGGCTGGGTTGATCAGGTCCGTGCTGAACGGGGTATTATGGCAGTCGGCGGATGATAAAACCGAGGTCGCTTCCGATTTGAAATCTGTAACCAAGATTGCACCTACATCACAACAGATAAGCGACATGTTGTTCGCCAATCGAATCGTGAAACATTCTCGTTCAAATACCATTGTTTTGGCCAAAGACAACCGACTGCTGGCTGCTGGAGTAGGTCAAACCTCCCGAGTCGACGCTTTACAGCAAGCCATTGAAAAAGCACAGCGATTTGGATTGGATTTGGAAGGGGCTGTTATGGCTTCTGATGCATTCTTCCCTTTTCCGGATTGTGTAGAGATCGCTGGGAAGGCCGGAATCAAGGCAATCATTCAGCCAGGCGGTTCATTGAAAGACCAGGATTCAATCAACAAATGTGATGAAATTGGGGTGGCGATGGTGCTGACTGGTTTCAGGCATTTCAAGCATTGATTTTTTACGTTAAACACCATCGTTATTTAAGTTATTACTTCACTATCTTTACACCGATGAGCCATTGCTCATCTGGAAAAAGCGCAATCATTCGAAATGGGATTATTCGACTTCCTTACCCAAGAGATAGCCATCGACCTCGGAACGGCCAACACACTGATAATTGCTAATGACAAAGTCGTGGTGGACGAACCGTCCATCGTGGCGATGGATCGTATGTCGGGCAAGGTACTTGCGGTTGGCAAGCAAGCCATGATGATGCATGGTAAAACACACGAGAACATCAAGACCATTCGGCCACTGAAGGACGGGGTAATTGCGGATTTTGATGCGGCTGAACACATGATCCGTGGAATGATCAAAATGATCAATCCGGGACGCAGGCTTTTCACGCCTTCATTGAAAATGGTTATTTGCATCCCATCCGGTATCACAGAAGTTGAGAAGCGCGCTGTTCGCGATTCTGCCGAGCATGCAGGAGGCAAGGAGGTTTATTTGATACATGAGCCTATGGCAGCGGCCATTGGTATTGGTATCGATGTGGAGGAGCCTATGGGCAACATGGTGATTGATATCGGGGGTGGTACCAGTGAGATTGCAGTTATCGCTTTGGGTGGAATCGTTTGCGATCAATCCATACGTGTCGCTGGCGACGGATTTACTACGGATATCTGGGACTACATGCGTAGGCAACATAATATCCTGATCGGAGAACGCTCCGCCGAGAAAATCAAAATTGAAGTAGGGTCTGCACTGCCTGAGTTGGAAAATCCGCCCCCTGATTTCGCCGTTCACGGCCGAGATCTGATGACAGGTATTCCAAAGGAAATCACAGTGTCGTATTCCGAAATGGCGCATGCACTCGACAAATCTATTTCCAAAATTGAAGAGGCTATTTTGAAGGCATTGGAGATGACTCCACCTGAGTTGTCGGCAGACATATACCGAACCGGAATTTACCTCACAGGTGGAGGAGCGTTGCTTCGTGGTTTGGATAAGCGTATATCCATGAAAACGAAACTGCCCGTCCATGTCGCCGAAGACCCTTTGCGTGCGGTAGTACGAGGCACTGGTATTGCCTTAAAAAACATCGACAGGTTCAAATTCCTGATTCCATGATAACCTAGGTCCTGAATACTCAAACAGGGCCTCAAACAAAAAGATGAAAAGGCTTTTTCAACTGCTTTGGAATAACAATTTCACATTGCTTTTCATACTTCTTTGGTCTTTCAGCCTGTATTTGGTTTTTCTGAACAATAGGTTCCAACAGGTTTATGTTGTGAACTCTTCCAATAGGGTGGCAGCGTTTGTGCTCGAATCCTTGCATGAGGTTTCAGAATATCTTAGTCTGAAGGAAACCAACGCCAGTCTATCCAAGGAGAATGCAGAGCTCCGAGGTCAATTGGCATCTAACTATTATAACCTTGCGGTGAAGGATAGCTTAGTCAGTGATTCCGCTTTCATTCAACAATACACCTACACCAATGCTCGGGTGGTAAACAGTACCATCAATCGGAGGAATAATTATCTTACCCTCGACAAGGGAACTATGCAAGGTATCAAACCGGATATGGGCGTAATATCCAGCGATGGCGTTGTGGGAATAGTAAAGGACGTTTCAGAGCATTATTGTACAGTGATGTCGTTGCTGCACAAGAACAGCAGGGTGAGTGCACGATTCAAAAAGAGCAATTACTTTGGTTCTGTGATTTGGAGCGGAGATGATAGCAGAAAAGCTGAGCTTCTGGAAGTTGCCAAGCATGTTAAATTCAAGAAAGGCGATACTTTGGTGACCACTGTGTTTTCCACTGTGTTTCCTGAAGGTGTTCCTGTTGGTACGGTTTCAGATTTCCAATTGGAAGATGATGCTAATTTTTACAACATAAATTTAAAGCTGGCAACCGACTATGCGCGTTTGTCGCATGTTTACATAGTGAAAAACCTGCTCAAAGATGAGCAGCGTAAACTGGAAATGGAAAGTACTGCATCCGATGATAACTGACCTGATCCGATTTGTGGTTTCATTTTTTGTGCTGTTATTGATACAGGTAACGGTGCTCAATAATATCCATCTGGGTGGGTATATCAACCCGTTTATATACGTAATGTTCATTCTGATGCTTCCGGTTCGTATTCCAGGGCCGCTTTTATTGCTACTGGCTTTTATATTGGGTCTCGTTATAGACATGTTCACCAATTCTGTAGGGATGCATGCGGCCGCATGTGTGTTTATGGCATTTGCGAGACCTACTGTTCTGAAGTTCATCGCTCCTCGCGACGGCTATGAGACGGAGTCGGCACCATCTGTTCGCGAGTTTGGTTTCAATTGGTTTGTGATTTATGCCAGCATTCTTGTTTTCCTGCATCACTTGATGCTTTTCTACATAGAGGTTTTCCGGATTTCAGAGTTTTTTCCAACATTGCTGCGGATCATTTTAAGCACGATTTTTACAACCGCCATAGTGGTTTTGGTTCAGTTTCTTACCGACAAACCCAAGCAAAGTAAATGAAGCAGAAAACCGGTCACCGGTTTGTGTTCCTTGGAATCGTTACAGCGGTTTCATTCATTTACTTGTGTAGATTGTTTTACATTCAAGTCATAGAAGACCGTTACAAGCTATCTGCCAACAACAATGTTCTTCGAACCATTACGGATTATCCCGCTCGCGGATTGGTATATGATAGGAAGGGCAAGCTGCTTGTTTTCAACGAGGCTGTTTATGATGTGATGGTTACGCCACGTCAGGTCAAAGAAATCGACACCTTGGAGTTTTGTCGATTGCTGGGCATACCTGCAGAGGATTTTGAAAAGAAGATGGCCAAGGCCAAAAAGTATTCAAAAGTGAAAGCCTCCATTTTTGAAAAACAGATACCTGCCGCCACTTATGCTGTTTTACAGGAGCGCATGTATAAGTTCAAGGGCTTCTTCGTACAATCTCGGACCTTGAGGCGCTATCCGGAACAGGTTTCAGCCCATAGCTTAGGTTATATTGGAGAAGCCGACGACAAGCTCATTCAAGGCAATCCTTACTACAAACAAGGCGACTATGTGGGAATCGCCGGCATTGAAAAATCATATGAGGAAGAGCTCCGCGGACAAAGAGGTGTGCGAGTGGTTATGGTGGATGTACATAATCGGGAGAAGGGTTCTTTTGCCGAAGGTCAATACGATACCGTTCCCGTTTCCGGCCACAACTTGGAGGTTACGTTAGACTTGGAGCTTCAGTTGCTTGGCGAAAAGCTTTTGCAAAACAAAATAGGCAGCATTGTTGCCATAGAGCCTACAACAGGTGAGATTTTGGCCTTGGTAACCAAACCATCATACGACCCTAATCTGATGGTGGGAAGGGCGCGCTCCTCTAACTATGCTAAAATGTTGAAGGATCCTACCAAGCCTATGTTCAACAGAGCCACTCAAGCGTATTATCCACCCGGGTCAACTTTCAAATTGGTGAATGCGCTTATAGCCTTGCAAGAAGACATCATCACACCAGGCAGTACCTTTAACCACTCTTTCGTTGTGGGCTCCAAATCTGTTAAATGCCACCCGCACCCACCAGTTGCTTTGGAGGGCGCGATTCAATATTCCTGCAACCCTTATTTCTGTCATGCTTTCCGCGCTTTTGTGGATTCCAAGAAATTTGGCAATAGCGAAGCCGGTTATCGTAAATGGCGTGAACACGTCTTGGCTTTTGGAATTGGTCGAAAGGTTGGGGTTGATCTTCCTTCGGAATTGAAAGGATTGGTTCCTGCTGTTGAGTTATACGATAAGTATTATGGCAAAGGCCGTTGGAGGGCATCCACCATATATTCATTAGGAATCGGTCAAGGTGAATTGGGTGTTACCCCATTGCAAATGGCCAATATCCTGTGCGCCATAGCAAACAAGGGCTACTATTATATTCCTCACATAGTTCGCAAAATAGGTGACAAACACAATAAGACTCGCAATCTTGGACAAAAGCAAATGACAATGGTTGAGCCAAGGCATTTTGAAATTGTTCACGAAGGCATGCAGCAGGTTGTAGAGAATGGAACCGCTCGCATAGCCAAGTTTGGAGATTTTGCCATTTGTGGAAAAACGGGTACTGCTCAGAATCCTCACGGCAAAGATCATTCGCTGTTTGTTGCCTTCGCGCCTCGTGAAAACCCTAAGATTGCAATCGCTGTGATGGTGGAAAATGCTGGCTGGGGAGGTGAATGGGCCGCGCCAATGGGTAGCTTGATGATGGAAAAATATCTTACTGATTCCATTTCGCGACCAGAGTTATACGATCGCATGGTAAATAGCAATCTGATTCCCGGACCAAAGCCTGTATCTGATATTAATGCCGACGGTGATTGAATTTGAGAAATGAGGCAGCAACGAAGCATATTTGAAAATATCGACTGGGTAGTGGTATCTATCTATCTGATCTTGGTTTTGATCGGATGGGTTAACATTTATTCTGCAGTCTACAATGAGGAGCACAGCAGCATTTTCGATTTGTCGCAGAACTATGGGAAGCAGTTGATGTGGATAGTGACCTCGTTGGTGCTGGCGATTTTCATACTGGTTATCGACAGTAAATTCTATGAGGCTTTTGCATTTCCCGCATATCTGCTCACACTCTTGTTGCTTATGGCCGTTTTGATTCTTGGTCGAGAAGTTGCTGGTTCGAAATCATGGTTTGAAATAGGATCTTTCAGATTACAGCCTGCTGAATTCACTAAAATGGCTACCGCATTGGTTCTCGCCAGGTTTTTGAGTACGGTCAATATCGATATGCGCGACTTGCGCACTAAAGTCGTGGCAGGAGTAATAATCCTCGTGCCAATGGCCATGATTTTACTTCAAAACGATACTGGTTCTGCATTGGTTTTTTGCGCTTTCATTTTCGTACTGTACCGCGAAGGGTTGTCGCAAAACGTTCTAATCATAGGTTTTTTTGCTGCACTGCTTTTTGTGTTGTCTTTGATGATTGATAAGATCACGATAATACTAGTGTTGGGTGGAGTGCTTTTATTGGCCATGCTCGCCATACGCCGAACCTTCAAGAATATTCTTGGCTTGGTGGTAATCTTTTCTCTTGCTGCGGGATTGGTATTGAGCGTGGATTTTTTGTTTCATGAAGTGCTGGAGCCTCATCAAAAACAACGCATAAACGTTTTGCTCGGAAAAGAGACGGATTTGAAAGGTGCCGGATACAATGTGAATCAAAGCCTCATTGCAATCGGTTCGGGTGGGTTTTCTGGCAAAGGTTTTTTGAATGGCACGCAAACCAAATTCGATTTCGTGCCTGAACAAAGCACCGACTTTATATTTTGTACAGTGGGAGAGGAGTGGGGTTTTATCGGTTCCTTGTTAGTTATCGGACTTTTTACATTTTTGATTTTTCGAATCATTGCCATCGCCGAAAGGCAAAAATCCGACTTCACTCGAATATATGCCTATGGGGTTGCATCCATACTGTTCATGCATTTGATGGTAAATATTGGCATGACCATCGGACTGTTGCCTGTAATAGGAATTCCGCTGCCATTGATGAGCTATGGTGGATCTTCCCTTTGGGCTTTCACCATTCTCATTTTCATACTGGTGAAATTGGATAGCTACCGCATGTTCGTGTTGCGGTGAATAAAAACGTTATCCGTTTCCGAACTGTTTTAGGAACTTCACGTCATTTTCGAAGAAAAGCCTCAGGTCTTTGATGGAATATTTGAGCATGGCAATCCGTTCAACTCCCATGCCGAAAGCATATCCCGAATAAACCTCAGGGTCGATGCCGCAGTTTGAAAGCACTTGAGGATCTACCATGCCACATCCCATGATTTCAAGCCAGCCGGTGTGCTTACACACATTACATCCTTTTCCAGAGCAAATATTACAAGAAACATCCAATTCCGCTGAAGGCTCTGTGAATGGGAAATAGGAGGGACGAAGTCGAATTTGTGAACCAGACCCGAACATCTCCTTGGCGAAGTGCAATAAGGTTTGCTTTAAGTCGGCGAACGATACGTTTTTGTCAATGTACAAACCTTCGACTTGGTGAAACAAGCAATGGGCACGAGCCGAGATGGCTTCGTTACGATAAACCCTGCCAGGTGCGGTGATGCGAATAGGAGGTTTGTGGTTCTCCATGATTCGAACCTGCACTGAGGATGTATGTGTTCGCAAAGCAAATGCCGACTCGTGATCCATGAAGAATGTGTCTTGCATGTCGCGCGCCGGATGTTCCGGCGGAAAATTCAATGCGCTGAAATTATGCCAATCGTCCTCGATTTCCGGACCCTCGGCAACGGCGAAACCGATTTTAGAGAATATCTCCAGAATTTCATTTCTGACCAAGGTAACAGGATGCATGGATCCTGTAGGCATCCAATTTCCAGGAAGTGAATGGTCGATGTCTGAACTAATTTTCGACTCCGAGTTTTCAAACAGTGCAGAGAAATGTAAAATTTTTTCTTCTGCCGCCTGCTTGATCGCATTCACTTCTTGTCCATACGACTTGCG
>JBJTQS010000142.1:0-3118 GCA_046075765.1 Bacteroidota bacterium | reverse complement strand
TACCCAAGCCTGAGAAAAATGATTTCTCGCAAAGGATAGCAAAGAAATGCGCCAAGCACGCGAAGCGCTTACACTCCAAAAAATTAACACAATAAATCCGTCGGCGGGAGGCTTGTCCACGAACGGTGCGAACCGTAAGATTGGTCGACCAGGGGGTGTAGCATTATGCTACAAAACCAATCAAACGGTTGGCGTTCGTGGTGCCCTTTTTGGTTACTGGTCCCTGAGTCCGTCCGATAGCTATCGGACGAAGGGTGGGCAAGCAAAAAGTGACAAAAGCCAGTCCAACACTTGTTACATGTCACTTGTAACTTGTCACTTTCAAAATCGTAGATCGTCAATCATAACTACCTTTACTTATTAAACTATCGCCAAAATCAATCATCCAACCCATCGCAAAACACACACCTATATATAGTATGCTTAAAAAACTACCCCTCCTACTCCTGCTTTTCCCGTTCATCTCCCAGGCACAAAACCTGCCGCATCACATGGCCATTACGCCCGATGGACGTATGCTCACCATCGGCGCAACCGACAACAACGATTACTATGATCAAAGCATCGTGAGGCCCATTTACCTCACCTTCGCCTCCACCAATTTTTGGAACCAACTTACCACCAATTTCGCCAGCAAAACCTACCTACCAGCTACCATGGTTGTGGATGGAATCACCTACGATAGCGTTGGTGTGCGCTTCCGCGGAAACACCTCTTATAACACCGGAACCTCACAAAAAAAATCATTCAAAATCGAACTCGACAACTGGATTACCACCCAGGATTTCGACGGATACAGCACCTTCAAGCTCAACAATGCCGCGCAAGACGCTTCCATGATGCGTGAGGTTTTTTACACCTCCATGATCAAACGCCATTGTCCAACCGCACAGTCGAGCTTCGTAAAACTCTACCTCAACGGCGCCAATTGGGGACTCTATTCCAACATCCAACAAATGAATAAGGACTTCTGGGAAGAGTGGTACCTCAGCAACGACGGCATCTCGTGGCGGGCAGATAAACCACCCGGGTCGCCAGGTGGTGGCGGACCACAATGGGGCGATGGCACAGCGGCCATCAACTACCTCGGCACCGACACCAACACCTATAAACAATACTATACCTTAAAAGAGTCGAACGGCATTGTTACCCCATGGAACTACCTGGTGCGACTAGCCAACAAACTCAACAACACCCCTATTGCCGCCCTCGAAGACACCTTAGCCAACTACCTAGATGTGGACCGCACCCTGTGGTACCTTGCTTCGGAAATCGCCTGGACCGACGACGATAGCTATGTGTTTAAAGGCAAAATGGACTACTATATATATTATGATGAGCAAACCGGTTTGATGGTGCCACACGAATATGATGGTAATAGCGCTTTGGAAACAACACCCGCCACCTCTTGGGGAGTATTTTACAATACTCAGAATGCCAACTATCCGCTACTGAACAAGATGTTGTCCGCTCCATCCATGCGCCAACGGTACCTCGCCCACATGCGCACAATCATTGCCGAGCAGTTCGACACGGCTGTTACCAATGCCCGATTTAATGCTTTCCGTGCCTTGGTTGACACCATCGTGCAAAACGACCCGAAAAAGATGTACTCCTACACCCAGTACAACAGCGAGATCCAAATCCTACGCAACTTCGTGAACAACCGCAAAAACTACCTCAACACCAACACCGAAATCCAACAAGTAGCGCCCAACATCCTCAGCGCTCCTTATTATACGAATGGAGTTCAATACCAACAGCCCACCGATTTGGTGCCCGTCACCATCCGCGCAAGCGTTACCTCTACCAATGGCATCGACAATGTGCAGCTCTATTACTCGAACGACATTGTAGGTCGCTTTCAAAAAACCCAGATGTTCGACGATGGTGCCCATGACGATAGCCTTTCCGGCGATGGCATCTTCGGTGGAACCATACCCGGATATGCTGCCGGCACCTGGGTGCGCTATTACATACAGGCCGCCGCAGGTAACACCGCCAAGAGCGTTCGATACCTGCCCGCAGGCGCCGAGCACGATGTATTCATTTACACCGTTGCACCGCAACTTTCTAACGACTCTTCGGTAGTCATCAACGAAATCATGGCCTCCAATACTACCACGGCCGCCGACAATTTCGGCGAGTACGACGATTGGATAGAGTTGTTCAACCAAAATACATCGCCTGTAGATATCAGTGGTTATTACCTAAGCGACAATCCTGTCAACCTCAACAAATGGCAAATCCCTGCAGGTACCATCATCCAGCCCAACGACTACTTTATTATATGGGCAGATGAAGACAGTGCACAAGGACCCTACCATGCCAACTTCAAACTATCGGGCAGTGGCGAGATGTTATACCTTCTTGACCCATCCCAAAAAATCGTAGACTCCCTCACCTGGGGTCCACAAGTCACCGACCAAGGTTTTGCCCGGGTGCCCAATGGTAGTGGTCCGTTCGTGATTCAAGGGCCCACCTTCGGTGCCAACAACAATCCAACCGGCATCGAGGAACCAACAGCCACACCGGCTTATTTGTCGTTGTACCCCAACCCTGCTACCGAAACCCTCAACCTACAGATCCAAGATCCCAACGAGCGCGACATCGAAATTTTCACCATGATGGGCCAGCGCATCCACACCTATAATTATGCTGCCTACCTCTCCATCGATGTTTCCACCTGGCCATCGGGAGTGTATATTGTACGGTGTGGAGAAGTGAGCAAGAAGTTAATGGTGGAGTAGATTGTCAGTGGCAGATGCAAGTGAATAGTTACAAGTGACTAGTTACAACTGGAAGCGGCAGACGATTGACGAATTTGAAATGGTCAATAGTCATTTATCAATTTTCACTAGTCACTTGTTACTTGTCACTTGTCACTTATTCCCGCCGACCGCCTACTACTACTACTACTGCTACCCTTCGACAGAGCTCAGGGCAAGTGAACTCAGGGCAAGCTGGTACTGCCACCGCAAGCTGCCACTGCAACTGATTCCCCTTACCTACAATACTGCGCCTGCAAACCCTGTGCATCGGCATTGCCCATATACGATGCGTTTTGAAAATCGGCACAAGCTTCGCTTTTCATTCCCAACTGTAAAAAGAGCACACC
>JBJTQS010000141.1:0-4329 GCA_046075765.1 Bacteroidota bacterium | reverse complement strand
GCGCAATCGCAAAGCTTGGAAAATCAAAGAAGCCATTGACGCATTGGACGGTTTTGCGGGTTTGTTGATGATGGAATTAGAGAGTAAAACCAAAAAATGAAAAAGTCCGAAATACAAGCACAACCTCCCTACCCGATCCGCAGATTGTTGGATCAGGGTGAATGCGATGTGCTCGATTTCAAACGCGAAGTGAGTAGCGAACATAAGATTGCCAAGACCATGGTTTCTTTTGCCAACCACCGTGGAGGCAAATTGCTAGTCGGCGTGAACGACAATGGCACCATCAGCGGCATCTCGCCCACCGAGGAGAAATTCATGCTCGAAAAAGCCGCAGGATTTTGTTGCAAGCCAACTCTTGAGGTGGAAATACACGAGTGGCAAGTTGGTAAGAAAACCATTTTGGAAGTCGACATCCCGAAAGGAAACCAAAAACCTTATTATGCCTTGGGCGAAGACGGCAAATGGTGGGCCTATGTTCGTGTAGGCGATCAATCATTATTGGCCAGCAAAGTGGTTTTAGATGTTTTAAAGCGAGAGGGCAACGACGAAAACACCCTCATAGAATACACATCCATGGAGCGCGAGTTACTGCACTACTTGGAGAAACATGGTCGTATTAACTTGGCTCAGTATTGCAAATTACTCAACATTTCCCGTCGCAGGGCCACCCGAATTTTGGTCAATCTCATTCGCGTAGGCGTGATACGAGCGCACAATACGGAGAAGACCGAGTTTTACACCTTGAGCTGACTATGAGCATGGTCATATTCAATATCCTTGGAAATCGATAAATTCGGACGGATTTTACCAAAATCAAACGATGAACGACAACTCTAAACTTTTATTAGCCGTACTTGCTGGAGCAGCTGCAGGCTTAGTAGCAGGCATCTTGCTTGCGCCCGAAAAAGGCTCCGAAACGAGAGAGAAAATCAAAGACAGTTTGAAAAAAACCGTTGACGAGGTTTTAGAGAAAATCGAGAAGGGACTTGATCATGCAACTCACGAAAACAAATAATATTCCAAGTGGAAGAACTCAAGAAAAGTGCAGCAGAGGCCATCAGCGACCTCAAAACATACGCCGAGAACACAGCGGAACTATATAAGCTGCAAGCAGCTGAAAAAGGCTCGCAAATGGGCGCATCCATGATTGTTTACATCATCATTGGCACCTTCGCAGGATTATCAGTGATTTTCTTGAGTCTGTTTTTTGCTTTATGGCTTAATGAAAAACTGAACAGTCCATACTTTGGCTTCCTTTGCATTGCAGGTGGCTACCTGCTCGTTACATGTATCTTTTGGACAGGAAGAAACGGCTGGCTTAAAAACATGTTCACCGACCGCATCATCAGGTCGCTATTCAAACAGGAATCATGAAGCGACGCATCACCAACATACACGAATTACGCACCGAGATTGTGCGCGCTGAGGCGGATCAACGCGAAAGCGAGCGCAAGATGAAGGACAGCTTATCCAAGGTGGGCGATGAATTGCAACCGGGCAAAATCCTGCGTAGTGCAGCTGGATCCATCCTTAAAGGCAGCGATGGAAAAAGCACTGCGTTAGGCTCGGTATTGGAAACAGTTTTAAGTGCTGCCGTGTCCGGATTGCTTTTCAAAAACGCAGGCCCTTTGGTAAAAACCGTTGGATCGGCAGTAGGATCAGCCGTTGCCAATCAGGTCTTCGGAGAAGAAGGTGTCAAAGTAGTTGACCGAGTCAAGGGTATCGTTTCTAAGATCAGAGCCAAAACCAAATCAAGGTCGAAGGGTGAAGGCTTCGACGAGTCGAATATTTACGGTACGGGGGACTCTAACGAATTGTAAATCGAGCTGAACGCTGCTTACCTTCCATATCCGTAATCTTAACCAAGTAGATGCCTGCTTGGCTGATTGACAATGGCAACTCGATGGAGCCGTTGGCAGTATGCATAGACTGGTGAATCATTTTCCCGATGGCATCGAAAACCTCCACGGAAGCCGCACCTTGTTGACTGATCTGTAACAACAAAGTCTCGTTTGCGTTGGCAGGGTTGGGCATGATAACAATACCATTGTTCGCATTAATTTCTGGAACCGATACACAGGCATCAACCACTACGGTTACAGTAGCGGAGTCAACGCATCCGAGCGAATCGCTGTAGGTATAAGTCACATTATACGTTCCCAAACCGGCAGTATTAGGATCAAAGCTATTACCAGTAACTCCTACCCCGCTATACAATCCGCCCGCAGGAGAACCATTCAGCGTGAAAGAGGGATTGTACACACAAACCTGGGCAGGTAACCCACTCAAGGAAACTGTTGGAAGCGGACTAACGATCACTGAGGAGTTTCCCGATGCGGAACAACCGGTATTGGGATCGGTGTAGGTGTAAGTCACATCGTGCGTGCCAACACCAGCCACTTGCGGATTGAATGTGGAACCACTCACACCCGGGCCTGTGAAAGTACCACCCTGGGGAAGGCCAATCATACCGATGGTTGGAAAGCCTTCGCAAACTTGACTTGGGAAAATGGAGAAGTTGATGGTGGGAAGTGCAACGAAATCGACATAAACAGAATCAGATGTTGCCGAACAGAATTGAGAATTCACGACGGTAACATAATAGTAACCTGGCGTGGTGGCGTTATAAACCGAAGAATCGGCGCCAGCAATTGCAGAGCCGTTGGAATACCATTGGTATTGGAATCCTACCCCTTCCAAGGCTTTTAGATCGTAGTTGTTGCCGCAAGCGGTGATGGTGTCATCGAGGGTGATGAATGCCACTGGCAAACAGCTGGCATCAACAATCTTGTAAACGCCGGTTGAGTTCCTACCTATATACATCTCGCCGTAGCGATCTACCCCGAAGGTAGTATAAGCAAAAGTTGAAAAGGTACCGTAAGTGCTAACTGAAAATCCACCGCTTCCATTGGGATTTAGGGACTGTATAGTTCCTGTACAGTAGTCGGTGAAGAAATATTTGCCGAACCAATTGGAGTATTGTGCGCCTCTATACACATAGCCACCCGTGATGGAGCATGCACCACTGGAATGGGATAAAACATGCACCGGTGCGTCGTAGCTGGAGGCGGGCTGACAACCTGCAGTATTGTAGGCCGCATTACCCTCGTAGCAACGCCACCCATAGTTGTTTCCTCCTGGATCACCAGCTGGTTGGAAATCGACTTCCTCCCATAGGTTCTGTCCCACATCGGCAATCCAATAATCACCTGTTATCTTATCGAATGAAGTTCTCCAAGGATTACGGACTCCGGAGGCCCAGATGCGTTGATCGGTATTTGGAACTCCGAAATATGGATTAGACTGTGGGGTGCCGTATCCGGTTGGGGTGTTCACATCTATACGAAGGATTTTCCCCAATGGGTTTTGAAGGTTCTGTGAACGGTTGCCAGGATCACCGGCGGAACCACCATCGCCCATACCAATGTACAGGTAGCCATCTGGACCGAACTGCATGGAACCGCCGTTGTGGTTGGAATATGGCTGAGAGATGGTGAATAGAATTTCCTCGCTGGTTGCGCTGCAGCTATCGGGATTGGTGGCCGAAGTTGTATAGCGGGCGATGACAGTGGTGCCTTGCAGATTGGTATAATTCAAATAAAAGCGACGATCATTGGCATAATTCGGACTAAAAGCCAAACCGAGCAATCCTTGTTCATTGCCCGATGAGCCCACTTTGGATTGGATATTGAGGAAGTTGGCTGTATTCAGCACCCCTTGCAGGTTGGCAATACGAATGCGACCTACCTGTTCCACAATGAAAATGCGGTCGTCGCCACAATTTTGGATGTCGGTTACCCGGTTAACCGCCGTTACGAAGGGTATGACGGACATTTGGGCTGTGGAAACGAATGAGCTGATGAAGGTGAGGAAGATGGTAAGTGTCAGGTTTCGGATGTGCATGTTTTCAAATCTTTGTTTCGATCAAAAATAAGCAACACACCCTTAAGTATGGGGGCATAATGGTAATTTGCCAATAACCGCGTCTCAAACCTACTTCCTGACCACCTTTCGTTGCAGGACTACGCCTTCAGTGACCAACTCCAAAATATAAAGTCCTGATGGAAGATCAGAGAGATCCAATTCCGTTTGTCGGCCAGTGAACGCACCTTTTGCAACACGCCGCCCGGCATTGTCAACCAACTTGTAACGGATTATCGTGCTCGGATTCCAGCTGGATGCTAATATTTCCAGACTCAATTTGTCGCCGGTCGGGTTGGGAAAAACACGCCATGGGATATCGGAAGTTTCAAAAATGCTGCTCGGTGTGCACGACTTCTGCGCATCAAACAATATTTGTAAAGAATCGATTGGCTCAATGCCAAAACC
>JBJTQS010000140.1:0-3741 GCA_046075765.1 Bacteroidota bacterium | reverse complement strand
GTGAGGTCAAAACCTGGAGCACGTATGCGTATGTAACCACCGAGGGTGGTAATTCTGGATTGCAAATCGTGGATTTATCAAATCTGCCCAATTCCATCAACTCCAAATACTGGAAAGGTTCAGGCGCCATAAACAACCAGTTGGAAACGATACATGCCCTTCACATCGATGAAGCTCATGTGTATCTTTTCGGAAGTAACCTCTTTAGCGGCGAGGCGATCATCGCCGATCTTGCCGATCCATGGAATCCGGTTTATGTTGGTCGTACTCCTTTTCCAGATGAGTATATACACGACGGATATGTACGCAACGACACACTTTGGGCTGGTCATATTTATGGCGGCTATTTCGCTGTTTACGATGTCACCAATAAAGCCAATCCGGTCAAATTGGCTCAACAAACAACTCCGAATAATTTCACACATAACACTTGGTTGAATGATGCCGGAACAATGTTGTTTACCACAGATGAAACAGCAGATTCCTACTTGGCTTCGTATGATATTACCGACTTGGGTAATATACGGGAGCTTGACCGTTTCCAGTTAACGCCCGGCTCTCAATCTATCGTACACAACACGCATATCTTGAATGATTTTGCTGTTACTTCTTGGTATAAGGATGGTGTTTCAATTGCCGATGTATCAAGACCTGATAATATCATCCCTGTTGGAAGATACGACACCTATGCCCAAGGATCCGGAAACGGTTTCAATGGATGTTGGGGCGTATATCCATTCCTGCCGAGTGGTACGATTGTAGCATCTGATATAGATAACGGACTATACGTTTTGACGCCAAACTACGTTCGTGGTTGCTACTTGGAGGGCCTTGTTGTTGACAGTATTACCGGTACTCCATTAAACAATGCCACCGTTCAGGTTTTAACTACAACTATGAACGAGGTGACTGGACTTGATGGTGTCTTTAAAACCGGAACGGTTACCCCTGGAACTGTAACCGTGCAAGTTTCGCGAAGTGGATACATCACCAAAACCATTCCCAATGTTCAGCTCGTGAACGGACAACTTACCAATTTGATCGTTGAGTTGGCCTCATTCAACACTTTTGTTGCGGCCGGACAAGTAGTAAACGCTGTTACAGGTTTGCCGGTTGCAAATGCTCAAGTGAATATAGTTGGACCTACTTCCAATGATGTGGTAGTCACTAACGCGAATGGTGATTTCGCTATTCCAGCCTTCGCTCCTGATTCTTACAGCGTGGACGCTGGATCGTGGGGATATCAAACCTATTGTGCAGACAATGTCGCCATCAACAGCAGCACCGTGCCGCTCATTATTAGTTTGCAACCTGGAATTTATGATGACTTCACATTTGATTTAGGATGGACTGTGAGTGGTGTTTCTGGTAATCCTTGGGAGCGTGGTGAACCCGTTGGCACAACGCTGTTTGGTGCACAATCCAATCCTGAAGTAGACGTTAATGGAGATTGCCGCGATAAAGCCTATGTTACAGACAACGGTGGAGGACAAGCTGGAAGCAATGATGTGGATAATGGAAACACCGTATTGACTTCACCTGTCTTCGATGCTACGCAGTTTCTGAATCCTTATGTCAATTATTACCGTTGGTTTTATAATGCGGGCGGCCAAGGTAATCCCAATGATACATTGACCGTCCGACTTTCCAATGGAATCACAACGGCAACTCTTGAGACCGTATTGAATAACACTACTGGCAACGGATCTTGGATTTCAAAAAGCTATCAGATTGCAGCCTTCTTGGCTCCAACAGCCAACATGCAGTTTATCATTGAAACCGCTGATTGGCCTGCTGCAGGCGGACATATAGTTGAAGGTGGATTAGATAAGTTCGAGGTTGTAGAAGGCCCTGCTTCATTGGCTGAAAACGGATTCACTAACATTTCGGTTTATCCCAACCCAAGCAACAATACATTCAGCGTTGTGATTCCAGTTGGAGTTGCTGATGGCGTATTGGTTGTTTCAGACTTGTCTGGCAGGGTAGTGGACGAGTTATCACTTCGAAACGCACAATCAACCTTTCAATTCGGCGATAACCTTGCAAAAGGTGTTTATGTGGTAACAGTAAAAGCCAACGGATATTTGTTCGCTTCGGTAAAAATCACGAAGATCTAAATGAGGCTACACGTTGAAACGGAAATGCATCACATCTCCGTCTTCAACTACATACTCTTTGCCTTCAACTGATAGCTTTCCTGCTTCTTTGCAGGCATGCTCTGAACCGTATTTTAGGTAATCAGCGTAGTGGATAACCTCTGCTCGGATAAATCCTTTCTCAAAATCAGTGTGAATCACACCGGCAGCTTGGGGAGCCGTCATGCCTTGATTGATGGTCCATGCACGAACCTCTTTTTCGCCCGCAGTAAAGTAGGTGGATAGACTCAATAGGCGATAGGCAGCCTTGATGAGCTTGCTCACTCCTGACTCGGTAAGCCCGAGGTCATCCAAAAACACTTTACGGTCGTCATAGCTTTCCATCTGTGCGATGTCAGCTTCAATGGCTGCAGCAATTACAAGAACTTCGGCTTGTTCATCTTTCACAGCTTGGCGCACGCGCTCTACATAGACATTGCCGGTAAGTACCGACTTCTCATCTACATTGCAAACGTACATTACAGGCTTTTCGGTCAGCAAGTAAATGTCGGCCACATACTGGCGATCTTCTGGCTGCACTGGGGCTGATCGTGCTGATTTTCCTTGTTCAAGATGTTTCTTGTAGATCGATAATACATCAAAAGCTTTTTTTGCTTCTTTGTCGGTTCCAACACGCGCTGCCTTCTCTACCTTTTGAATTTTCTTGTCAACCGCCTCTAAATCCTTGAGCTGAAGTTCCAAGTCTATCGTTTCCTTGTCACGAACAGGATCCACGCTGCCATCTACGTGAACTACATTGGGGTCTTCGAAGCAACGCAATACGTGCAAGATCGCATCGGTTTCGCGAATGTTTGCCAGGAATTGGTTTCCTAACCCTTCGCCTTTACTGGCGCCTTTAACCAGACCTGCGATGTCAACGATCTCAACAGTGGTTGGTACTATTCGTTGGGGCTTTACCAATCGCTCCAATTGTTCTAAGCGTTCATCGGGAACGGTTATCACGCCCACATTGGGTTCAATGGTGCAGAAAGGGAAATTGGCCGCCACCGCTTTGGCATTCGAAAGGCAATTGAAAAGGGTTGATTTACCTACGTTTGGCAATCCAACAATGCCGCATTTGAGTCCCATATTTGTGTTTTTATTTTATCGTTTTGGATTTATAATCTAGCAAGGTCTTTGAGTTTGGCTCTCCCCTTACGGGCCGCAAAATTAGCCATTTCACCAATCATCCCAATCCATGAACTCATCTAAATCCCGACGTTCCTTTTTTGTTGGTCTTCCTAAACCAGGTTCGCGCCAGGCCGCCCGCTGAGCCAGCATGGTTCGCATAGCGTCCAAAGTCTCACTCGAAGTGGTTTCTTCGCAATATTCCTTCACCTTAGATGCGGGTTGCCGGTTCTTAACTAAAGCCACAACTTTGAAGCTTCGTTCAAAAGCCCCAAACCGTATTGTGAACTCGTCGCCGACATGAATGTTGCGAGATGGTTTCAGCGGTTGATCTTTCATCCGCACTTTCTCTAAGTCACAGGCCTCAGAAGCCAAGCCTCGAGTCTTGAATAAGCGCACCGCCCATAGGAATTTATCTATGCGGATACCATCAATCATGGCTGTTGCTTTTTGGATTTTGGATTTTCTGTTTTCTTAT
>JBJTQS010000139.1:0-5075 GCA_046075765.1 Bacteroidota bacterium | reverse complement strand
GTCGCCGCTAACAGGTCCGCAAAGTTGGCCCCACCAGTTGCATGTGGCAGCAATGGTACCCGTACCGCCGTGGTTGATGCTTGCACCACCAACATTCGTGAAGTCGTTGTTGGTTACTGAAATATTGGCACCGTAGTTTACGGCTGCGGCAGTTGAAAACGCCTTACCCGTACCTGCGATGCTGAATGTGTTGTTCTGGATGGTTGCTCCACCTGACATCACCGAAGGTGAGCCGGCTTCGAACCTGATCAATTCACGGGCGCCCGCATCATCCGATGTGAAGAACTCGTTGTTGGAGATCACAACCGTTGCGGTAGGTCCGTTCATCAACAGGTTGCGCTGACCCTTCATGCCGGCGAACTTGTTGCCTGTGATGTTCAGGTTCTGCGACCAAAGTTGCGTGGTGATACCCGCAAAGCCCAAACCAGTGCCCGAAGCCGTGAAGCTGTTGTGGCTGATGTTACCCGAGATATAATCTCCTCCGCTCAAGGTTGCAGACGATCCTCCAAGCCATACATAACGCTTGGTGCCTGTTGAGCTTGAAGAAATCTCCAGGATGTTGTTCAGGATGTTGCTGACCGTGGCGCCGCTGGCCCAGATGATGTTACCCTGGTTCGGTGCGGAGCTAGGTGAAGTGTAATCAGCACCCACCAGCCTAAAGCCGTCGATGGTGTAGCTGCTTACATTCGAAGCAATGGAGAACAAGGAGGTGGTAGCTGACGCGGAAGTAACCACCGCTTCGGCAACACGCGTGCCGTTGGCGTTGTTCAAGCCTGCGTTAGGTCCTTTTATCAAAAGTCCGTTCTTGCCGCTGATTGAAATGTTATCGCTGTATGAACCGGCATCAACGTTGATGGTGTTGTTGGCGGTAGCCGCTTCAACACCGCGTTGTATGGAACCGGAGTTGTTGGTCACAAACACGTTGTCCGCTTTCACGCGTACAAAGCCGCTGGCAGCGTTGTCCGTCTTGTGGTAAACTTTGTCCTCAATGGAATAGTTCTGAGACAATGTAGCAGTAGCTCCTGTCTGTCCATCGAAAGATGCACTAAGAGCCGACAGGTTATTGCCGTGGTTGTCCAACTGCATATAGTTGCCAGTCTGACCCGTGAATGCGATGTTGTTCACATCTCCACCGGTGATGGCGTTATAAGCTGTATAGTTGGCTGTGCCAGCAACAGGATGCGAAACATGCAAACCTTTGGCGCCGCCGCTGATGGATACGCCTGAGCCGATACCCAAGGCAACGGTACGCTTGTTCACAAGCGGAGCAGGGTTGCCGGTCGTCCAGGTTGCGTCGTCAATCAAACGAAGACCTGTGCCACCATTCCTCAAACTGAATGATGTTCCACTAACATTGGCATGTGCACCCACTGCTGATGTACCGAAATTGGTAGCTGGATCCGTATCCCTGTTCTTAAGCATGATACCCACATCCACATTGCTAACAGAACCGCCGCTGATCTGACCATAGTGGTCAACACCGAGGTTGTCGCGGTTGTTGTCAACATAGTACAACCAGTAACCGTGACCGGTCGAAGTTGCTTCCAAGGCAGCTCCGTCGATCGTGTTGCCAGTGGCCGTCCACCATTCTGGTGTAGACACCTGTGGCAGACTCACCTGGTTGGTGAAGTTCTGAGGAGCAGAAACAGTAGAATACATGATACCATACCAAGCAGTACGTGCTTGAGGTGTCGGAGCCATTGAAGTTGCCGCAGGGGCTACTGTGATGGTGTTGTTGTTAAGTGCATAAGGAGATGCGTGGTACAGGTTCACCCATATACCGGCATATCGGGAAGAAATCGTGTTGTTGGCAATAACGCGGTCTGCAGCACTTCCGGCATCGCTGATGCGGAACGAACTGAATCCAATACCATTGTCAGCGTTGGTTACCGTGTTGTTGGTCACCTTCGCATACATGCTGTTGCCTAAACGGATACCTGTTCCCGTCATGTCTTGAACCTTGTTGTTGTCAAGCAAAATATTAGTTGAGCGAAGTGCACCCGCTGTCGAAGCAAAATAGTTAGTGGTTTGCTCGATGCGGATACCGTTAACGGCATTCTTGGTGATGTTGTTGGTGATGGAGATGTTGCTCACACCGTTTGCATTCAAGAAGATGGTCCTTGCCGCATCAATTGATGTGCCCAACGATCCGCCAAGACCTACACCGCTGCTGGCGAGGGTTGTGTTGTCACCGTCAACCGTGAAACCTCTGAACTGTACGTTCGAGTTGGTGATGGTCACTACCGCTCCTGTTGAAGTATTGGTGCTTGCAGGTACGATGATCGCTTCTGCCACACGGGTTCCCGTGTTTGGAGAAACGGCCTCGTTGGAACCAAGCACATTGAGTGCCTTGTTGATGGTGATGTTCTCGGAATAAGTTCCCGCATCCACCTTGATGGTGTTGCCGGCTTGTGCAACCGTTATCGCCTTAGTGATGGTGGCGAATGGAGCCGAAGCCGTACCTGGGTTGGTATCGCTACCGACAGCCGTAGTGTAAACATCGCCGCCGGTGCTGTTGTCGTTCACATAAAGTTCCGTGCCATAGATAGTGGCAGTAACTGTACCGGTAGCCGTACAGCCGTTGGCATCGGTCACATTGACCGTGTAAACGCCGTTGGCCGCGATGGTGGCGTTAGCCACGCTGCCGGAAGAAGAAGCGGAAGTGTATCCGTTAGGTCCGCTCCAGGAATAAGTGAAGCCCGCAGTGCCGCCGCTCACCGATGAGGTGATGTTCAAAGTAGCGCCTACGTAGATCGGACTGTTGGTGGATGGTGTTACAACCAATACGGCAGGTTGCGTGATGGTTACCGAAGTGGTAGCCGTACAGCTGCCATTGCTATTTCCGTTTGGAGCGGTTGCTACAACGGTATAAGTGCCGGGACCGTAAGTGGCGGTAGCGCTGTATGGAGCACCATTAACTGTGATGGTAGCACCTGCAGAGGCAGAAGCAGTGATGGTTCCATTGGCAGCACCGTTACAAGTAACATTTGTTGAAGAAGCAGAAACGGTTACTTGTATTGGTTCGCTGATTGAAACCGTAGTGCTGGCAGTGCAGCTACCATTGTTGTTGCCGTTAGGGGCAGTCGCTACGATCGTGTAAGTACCAGGACCATAAGTTGCAGAAGCGTTGTATGCAGCACCGTTAACGGTGATGCTCGCACCTGCAGAAGCAGAAGCGGTGATGGTTCCATCTGCAGCACCGTTACAAGAAACGTTGGTGGCGCTAGCAGAAATGGTAACTTGAATTGGTTGCGTTATTGTTACGCTTGCTGTAGCAGTACAGCTGTTTGAATCTGTAACAGTAACATTGTAAGTGTTAAGAGCAAGACCGCTGATAGATGCAGAGGTTTGTGTGTTGCTCCAAGCATAAGTATATGGAGCAGTGCCTCCGGTTACATTAACCGTTGCCGAACCGTTGCCATCTCCAAAGCAAGTAACATTGGAGCTGGTGATGGTGGCAGCCAGCAATACTGGTTGTGTCAAAGTAGTAGTGACAGAAGCAGTAGAGCCGTTGGCATCCGTTACCGTTACTGTGTAAGTTCCGGCAACAACACCGCTGATGTTCTGAGATGTTGATCCGTTGCTCCAAGCATAAGTATACGGAGTGGCACCACCCGAAACGGTGATGTTAACAGCTCCATTGGAAAGTCCGTTACAAGTGATGTTGGTAGAAGAAGCAACTGAAGCAACAACTGGTGTTCCACCGCATGAAGAAAGATCTGCTTGGAAACCCGCAGCAACTAAATCAAGGTCGGTGCCAACATTCAACCATGGACTGTTGGTAACGCCGCCTGATGTGCGTGCTGCAATGGTGTTGGCGTTTACTGTTCCAAACCAGTTACAAGTAGCAGGCAAAGTGGTTCCGACACTGCGGTTTCTGATGGCAAAACGATTCAGTGAAGTACTGAATGCTCCATCGATGAGTGAGTTGCCTGTTGCATTAATGCTTCCTGCTACAGCACCGGTAGTTCCTGAAATGGAGACACCGGTACCGTTCAAGTCAGGCTGCACATGGATTGCAGCAATAGAATCTGTGCCTGTAGCCAATACAACATCATTGTAGGTTATGATATTGCCAGATACAGTAGAGTTTGAAGAAGGTGCGAAATAAGTAATATCTGTAGAGCGCCCACCGGAAATCACTAAACCTGATCCAGCAACTCTGCGTATGGTGTTGTTGTTAGCTGTGGAATTAACCAAACAAAGTGTCATACCACTGCCCGCAGAAACATCTTGAACCAAGTTGCCACTGATGTTACTATTGGTCATAGTAGCTGCGATGGACACCCCAGAACGTGAATTAGAGAACTGGTTGTTGGTAATGGTCATCGCGTTCAAACGAGTACGCGTTTGCGATTGGAAAAGGGTAGTGTTACTACCAATCACTGTATTGTCGTTGATCAGGAAGTTGTTATAGTAAATAGATGCATTACCGCCTGAAGAAAGAGCTCCTTGGAACTGGTTGCCCAATACCATGCCACGTGGACCACCAGATGAAGCCGTGTTCACCATATTGATGTAGTTGCCGGTAATCGTCACATTAGCAACCTCAGCATTTAGAGGTGCAGAAGGATTGTTATTGAAAGGAGACTCACCGAAGGTCATACCTTGTTGTTGACCGGTGAGGCTTCCAATATTGGAATAAATCCAGTTGTTCTTAATGGCAATGTTAGTTCTATAAGCACCGATTGTAGGATCACCAGGTTTGGCAACATGGGTGCTGCGGATATTCACAGCGTCACGGGCAAACTGAGAAGAGTTCGAAGGATTAATGCGTGGGTTGATTGAGAATCCGTCGATAGTTACGCTATCGGCATCTACTCTTACAACAAACGAAGAGCCGCTTCCTGTGCCGTTGATCAACGACTCACCACCCGAACGGGCAGAGCCGGTGGCCTTAACACCATGCTGTGCTCCGCGAAGGGTCAATGGCTTGCTCACAACGATGTCCTGGCTGTAAGTGCCTGCGCAAACATTGATCGTGTCGCCCGCAGTGGCTGCGTTGATGGCCACCTGGATGTCGTTGTAGCCGACACCCGTGTTCACGTTGCTGATCGGGTAGTATAGTACCGTTA
>JBJTQS010000138.1:0-5994 GCA_046075765.1 Bacteroidota bacterium | reverse complement strand
ACAGCGTGTTCCGCTACACTGATTACATAGGAGGATTTTTGACCAGACAAGCCAACCGAACGAAGTTGCTCCGCAGATAGCATGAGCACCTTCAACGGTTCTGGATCTCGTTTGGGAAACAACTCCAAGAAGCGGCTATGTATGGTGGCAGCGGCTTTAACAGACAACTGTTGTCCGATTACAGAACGCAACAATGAACCATAGATGTCGCGTTTCCTTTTTTCCGGAACCAACATGCCTGTTGCTTTGATGACTTGCTTCATCACCGGGTCTTTTCTCAGTAGCTTGTATGCGATGTCGTAGTCGTAACTCATTTAATTAAAGTTTTCGGATCCGCAACTCCTTCGGATATGAATTATTGAATCGGTTACCAACTCCTTTCATCCATCCAAGTGCATGGCATTGATATGTTGCCAAGCACCACCCTTTCTTTTGAGTGTTGTTTGAAAGCGCTTCTCCACGAAGGTATTTCAGCGATTCCTCTAGCGACAAATCAACTGTTTCCAAAGTATCCGCACGCCCTACAAACATCGCCAACTCATGCGTAGGTATTAGGTCATCCCCCGCAAGGGTGCCAAGACAAATGCCGGCTTTTCGCACATATAAGCTCGATCGCATCAATGCAATTTCTTCTTCCAAAGATTTTGGAATGGCAAACAATAAATCGTTGTTGATTTCAAAAATGTATGACTCTGCGCTCTTGAACCAATGATTAGCGCTTTTGAATTGGAGGTTTTTGTTTTTCCCTTTTTTGAATGATATGAATTCCTGTTCTTCATCGGGTTTCCTCATGGCAGCCATGAAAAAACCTTCTCCCTTTACACGATGTGGATACATCTGAAGTCCATACTTTGTTCCTGTTGCCCCGTGATTAGGTTCCAATTCCAATGGCTGCATCAAACCTGCCTCAGACAATTCCTCACAAATGCCGTCATTCTCGGCTTCGTTGTAAGTACAGGTACTGTATATCAACAAGCCTTTTGGCTTCAATGCAGGGAGAACATCTTTGAGGATGGTTTTTTGCCTGAGGCTGCACATAACCAGAGTAGATTCACTCCATTCATTTACTGCCTCATGGTTTTTTCTGAATAAGCCTTCACCGCTGCATGGCGCATCTACCAATATCACATCGAAATGGTGTTTCAGCGAAGCGAAATCAATGGGCTCGTTTTGCGTGATGATTACATGATCCAATCCCCATTTGGTCAAATTCTCACGAAGTATGGAGTTGCGCTGTGGGACGGGTTCGTTGCTCACCAGCAAGCTGCCTTTTGGTAAGAGCGACAACAAGTGTGTGGATTTTCCCCCAGGTGCACCGCACAAATCCAAAACTCGTAGAGGTGTGTTTTCTGTTGTGTATTTTTTAAAAGCGGCTTCGATGAACATGGATGATGCTTCCTGCACATAATAGCATCCGGCATGAAACAACGGGTCCAAGGTGAATGAAATGCGTTCTTTCAGATACAAACCGGTTTCGCACCAAGGTACCTGCTCCGATCCCTCGAATGACTTAAACGGTTTCCAAGGATTGACACGAATGGAAACAGGTATATCGGCTTCGTATGAGTCTAAAAACGACTGCAAATCGACACCTAGCTTTTCCGAAATGCGTTGCAAAAAGATGGATGGAATACTTATCATAGAATGTAAATTTAATCAGAATTGATCAGCATCAGTCCTTACCAATTACAATTCGTTAATTTAGCTCACTCACTATGGAACAATACAAAGGCTTAACGGATCACGAGGCTCGCATCAGTCGCAAAGAGCATGGGGCCAATGTACGCAGCAAAGGCATGCCCGCTGGCGTACGGATTTTCTTCGGTGTAATAACCGAGCCCATGCTGCTGCTGTTGGTGGTAGCATGTATTTGTTATTTCGTTTTGGGAAGCACCCAGGAGGGACTCATCATGGCGGGTGCCATTCTTTTCGTTTCAGGTATATCCATATTTCAGCAGTATCGCAGCGAGCATGCACTCCGCGAACTGGGTCGACTTACCGCACATCCCGTTAAGGTGATTCGTAATGGCATCACAACCACTATTCCATCCGAAGAATTGGTGGTCGATGATATCATGATCGTATCCGAGGGCGAGCAAGTAAATGCTGATGGGTTGATTTTGCAAATAAATGACCTTTCGGTGGATGAGTCGGTGCTTACGGGAGAGTCGCTGCCAGTAGATAATAAGTCTGCCAACGATTTGTTGTTCGCTGGATCCACTGTTGTTAATGGAATGGTTACGGCGCGCGTTAGCAAGGTGGGTGATGCAACACGGCTCGGAGCCATGGGCACCCTCATGGAGCAAACGGCTAGAGGAAAAACGCCATTGGAAAAACAGGTCTCCTCGTTCGTTAGCATGATGGCATTTTTCGGCGGTACGGCTTTCTTGCTGGTTTGGCTGATGAATTATCTGGAATCGCGTGATGTGATTGAAAGCCTGATGCATGGCCTCACTTTGGCAATGGCAGTGCTGCCGGAGGAAATCCCTGTTGCATTGGCTACATTCATGGCCCTTGGTGCTTATCGTTTGGCTCGCAGGCAAGTCTTGGCCCGACATCCTCAAACGGTAGAGGCCTTGGGTGCCGCTACAGTCATCTGCCTCGATAAAACCGGCACCATCACCGAGAACAGGATGGAGGTCTCGGGCATGTACCTACATGATGGTGCTATGCAATGGAACGAAGAGGTTGGACAGCCCACAGAACGCTTTCAATACCTCATGCAGGTGGCGCTGCTGGCCTCAGAAAAAAATCCATTCGATCCCATGGAAAAAGCCATCATAAACGGCTATAGATCGTGGTATGGCAATGAGCCGGTATCATCTATGATCAAAGAATATCCATTGTCGGGTCGTCCGCCCATGATGACTCATGTACATCAGATGCATGATGGACATCGCATCATCGCCGTTAAGGGTGCGCTTGAAGCAGTATTGCCATTGTGTAAAATGAATGCTGAGGAACATCGAACCATCAATGCGATCATGGAGCGCTTTGCGCTGATGGGTCATCGTGTGCTTGCGGTTGCAGAGGGTACAACAAACATTGAAAACCTTCCGGATGTTCAACAGGAAATCCCGTTGCGGTTGATTGGATTGGTCTCGCTGAGCGATCCGCCCAAGCGAGAGATGGTCAATGTGATTGCGGGTTTTTATGCTTCTGGTATCGAGGTTAAAATGATTACCGGCGACCATCCACATACTGCCATGAGCATCGCATCCAAAATCGGATTAAAGAACTCAGAGCACTGTATCACGGGCGATGAAGTGATGCAAATGGATGATGAGAAGCTCAAACTTTTAGCGACTGATACAACGGTTTTTGCGCGCATCATGCCCGAAGCCAAACTACGCATCATTGAAATATTGAAAAGCATGGGCGGCGTAGTGGCCATGACTGGCGATGGTGTGAACGATGCACCTGCTTTG
Organism: Bacteroidota bacterium; assembly: GCA_046075765.1. Classification (GTDB taxonomy): domain Bacteria; phylum Bacteroidota; class Bacteroidia; order AKYH767-A; family OLB10; genus JALRAP01. The sequence goes on along the minus strand of JBJTQS010000138.1, from coordinate 2,566 downwards.
AAAGCTGCCGACATCGGAGTGTCGATGGGCAATCATGGGAGTGAAGTTGCACGCCAAGCATCTTCGCTGGTGTTGCTCGATGATGACTTGGGAGCCATGGTTAAAGCGATACGACTTGGCCGTACGATCTACAACAATCTTAAACGAGCCATTAGCTATATCATTGCCATCCACATTCCGCTGATATCCGTAGTCACGCTACCACTGCTATTGGGATGGGAGTTTGCCAATATCTTCTCGCCTGTGCACATCATCTTCTTGGAGCTTATCATGGGACCAACCTGCAGCATTGTGTTCGAAAACGAACCTGCCGGGCAAGATGTGATGGATCGTGCTCCTCGAAAAAAAGCCGAATCACTTTTCACCTGGCGTGAGTTGGGTGGCAGTATCCTCCGTGGTGCCGTTATTACAGCAGGATTATTGACCACCATTTATCTGATGACTACAAACGGATTTGCCGAAGATCAAATCAGGACCGTGGTCTTTGTTGGACTGGTGTTGTCGAATATCCTGCTCACCTTCACTGGCAGGTCCGAAACCGAGAGTGTCTTCACGACCATTCGTTATCGGAATTTCCTTGTGCCATTGATGGCAGCCATTACATTGGCATTGCTTTATTTCGTTTGGTATTGGAAGCCCGCAGCTGCCGTTTTCGGCTTTGCTGCACCAGATGTGTTTTATTGGTGGATAGGTGGTACGGTCGCCTTTGCCTCTGTGTTGTGGATTGAAGTATTCAAATGGATACGCAGGCTCTGAAAGCCTCAATCATTTATTAGGCTGCACATCTTGAAACATCCTGGTGCGTAGCAAACTGTTTTCGCGGATGCTGAGATAAAAGAGGTTGTAATCCACAATGTGATAGTTTTTCAATCGGTACAGAAAGCTACCTGGGAACCTCGGCCGCGAAATCCGAACCACTCCGTCAAGCACCTGTGCATCGCAAACATTTGAATAAACCTTGTTGAAGTCTTTCAGGATGCTTCCGTTGTTAGACGACCTTGGTGCGTAGATGTCATCTGTTTTCCATGTGAGTGGGTTCGTGCACACTGCCTCGCGTTCGGGCTTTACATAGTTTTTCGGAAAGTAGCCTTTTGCATAGGTGCGCCAAGTGGTGTAACACCTCGTATCATCGGCATCCCCGCAAGGGCGCAAATGCACAAACAGGGTATCCCATACGGGCATGCCCACCAAATATGCTGCAACCAGTTTCTCGGCAACGGCATCGTCATGGTCGAAATAATCTTGCAGCAATCTAATGGCATGTGTGGTTCCTTGGCTATGCGAGGCAATGATCACTGGCCTGCCATGGTTCCAATGCGTCATATAATAATCAAAGGCCGACTTCACATCTTGGTATGCTATTTCCAAGGCTCGTTGTTTGTTAAGCGTGTCGGCAGTGAAATAAGCGCGAATGCATGCTTGGCGGTACCTGGGCGCATATATTTTCCCGGCCTGATTGAAAACACTCGCTTGGTATTTAATGCTGCCTTGGTCGGTTTGACGATTAATAGCTTCGTCGTTGATGTTTGCATTCCATCCTGTACTCATATCGGTTTGTTGCAGATAGGAGGTAGGATGTATGAAAAAGACATCTATAGGGGCGTTCTCTTGGTTATTGAATCCAAACGATGCCGACGGAACATTGTCTGCAAGATCCTGTTTGCTGGGCAAAGCCGCCCAATGGCCGTTGTTGGAATAATCGGGAGCCGGTGGTGTTGATTGCGAAGAAGGCGTCCAAACGTATTTGTTTTTCAACCTGCTGTTGCAGGATGAGGTGATTGCCGCAATCGTTATTGTTCCTAACAGCAATAACCGTTTCATTTTTGAGTTAAAATGCATCATTACGCTGCAAATTTGGCAAAAAGGACGACTTGTATTACTTATCCATTAAATTTGAATGAATAAATTAAAAAACATGAAAAACAAATTTTGGAAATGCGCCTTATTGGTTTTTATAACTTCTTCAGTAATCTCGGGATGCACAAATGAAACCAAATCCGAGGAGCTGACACAAAATGATACGGAAGTTCCCATTCCTTTGGAGTTTCCAGATGGTTCTACTGTGATGACGGCCATTAATACGCCTCCCGGCTATAAGCGTGTATCAGTTGAAAATAATTCCTTTGAACAGTATTTGCAAAAATTGCCACTCAAACCTGCTGGCACACCGGTTCGGCTTTATGATGGGACATTGAAAGGAAATCAAAACGCACATGTGGCCGTATTGGATTTGCCTATTGGGAAAAAGGATTTACACCAGTGTGCGGATGCGGTCATGCGGTTGCGGGCAGAATACCTTTGGAAGCGCGGTTTGTACAGCCAGATACATTTCAATTTTACAAACGGTTTTCGTGCAGATTATTCGAAATGGTTGGATGGTTACCGTATAACGGTGGATGGCAATGATGCTTCATGGGTTAAGAGCGCACAATCTTCCAACACTTATGAGGATTTTTGGAAATATATGGAAATGGTTTTTTCTTATGCAGGAACGCTATCGCTATCCAAAGATTTGGAGCCATTTGCTGTGAAAGAAATGAAAATCGGCGATGTATTCATTCGAGGA
>JBJTQS010000137.1:0-7586 GCA_046075765.1 Bacteroidota bacterium | reverse complement strand
CTCAAGAAAACAATACGGGTCATATTGCACTACCTGATGGTATAGAATACACAGAGTTTTTTCTAAAACAGCATCCCGATGAGGCAAGGTTTTCAGATTTGCTCCGTGCAAACGCCACCTTCCCCTATATCATGCCAGCTGTTTCATTACCAACAGTGCCAGTTGTTAATGTAATGGATGCAGGTATACGCGACAATTACGGAATCAGAAATGCCACACGATTCCTTTATGTTTTTCGTGAATGGATTAGCGCCAACACTTCGGGAGTGGTATTGGTGCAAATTCGTGATAACCACAAGCGCACCGATTTGGAGAATAAGAAAAGTCAATCTATATTATCCCGGGTTTTGTCTCCATTGCAAAACCTGTCAGGCAACTTCCTGCTGATGCAAGATTATTCGCAAGACGAACAGATACAGTTTGTATCAGATTTCCTGAGTTGTCAATTTGAGTATATCGATCTTGAGGTTCCTTTGATGGATGAAAAGGTAGCTCTTTCGTGGCACCTTACAGAACAGGAAAAACAACGAATACAACAGGCGGTTTACTCACCAGAAAACAAGAGAGAGATAGATCGCCTATCGAAACTTTTTCCGGAGTCTAAACCTATCAATAGCTCAAAAGCTCCATCAACTGGTCTTTAAATCGATCACGAGGAAGGAAATTCCATTCCAAAGTGGAGGACATCGGAACAGGGGTGTCGAGACTAGCTGATCGAATTACAGGCGCATCCAAATGGTTGAAGCATTCCTGAGCAATTACAGCCGCAATCTCAGCACCTACTCCACCTGTGATTGTATCCTCATGCAGGATTATCACTTTGCCTGTTTTCTTAACTGATGCCAACACCGTTTCTTGGTCCCAAGGAAGTAGGGTTCGCAAATCGACCAAGTCTGCACTGATTGATGGATTTTTGTCAAGCACATCCATTGCCCAGTGAACTCCTAAGCCATAAGAAATGATTGAAACATCATCACCCTGTCTCACGAGCTTGGCTTTTCCAATTTCGGTTGTATAGTAGCCTTCTGGAACGGGACCACTAACACTTCGATAAAGAGCTTTGTGCTCAAAATACATCACCGGATTAGGGTCATTTATGGATTCATTTAAAAGGCCTTTGGCATCATCTGGAAATGCAGGATAAACGATTTTTAATCCAGGCACATGAAAAAACCAAGCCTCATTGGATTGTGAATGGAATGGCCCTGCTCCTACACCTGCACCGGTAGGCATTCGAACTACCACATCGGCATGTTGTCCCCAACGGTAATGCGTTTTAGCAAGGTTATTTACGATTTGATTAAAGCCGCAGGTTACGAAATCCGCAAATTGCATCTCAACAATGGACTTCATTCCATTGATCGACATGCCTAAACCCGCTCCAATGATTGCGCTTTCACAAAGCGGTGTGTTACGCACTCTTGATTTCCCAAACTCCTCAACAAAGCCCAAAGTAGCTTTGAATACGCCACCATACTCAGCCACATCCTGGCCCATGATTACGAGATTGGGATGACGCCGCATGGATTCTCGCATCGCATCGGTTATAGCATCCAAAAAACGCATATCGTTTGACTTGTGAGCGCTTGGCTGGGCATTTGAAAAATTAAATGGAGCAAACATATCAGCCATTTCAAGATTCGTGTTGGGTTGCGGCTCAGTCTCAGCGAAAGCAACCTCCAATCCGGCTTCAATCTCCGACTTAATCGAATCACGAATACTTGAAATCAATTCAGCATTCAGCACTTTTTCATCAATCAGATACTTCTCGAAATTCTCTACAGGATCTTTTTTACCCCACTCTTCAAACAATTCCTGAGGAACATATTTCGTGCCTGAGGCTTCCTCATGGCCACGCATGCGGAATGTGAGGCATTCCAACAATACAGGCCTGGAATCTTGCTTCATCCGCTCACGTATCGACTGAACAGCATGAAAAACTTCTAACACATTGTTTCCATCAACCTGCACTCCTTCTATACCATATCCAATGGCTTTGTCGATAAATTGCTTGCAACGAAATTGCTCGTTCGAAGGTGTTGATAGACCATAGCCATTGTTCTCTACAATGAATATTACAGGAAGATCCCATACGGAAGCAACATTAATACTTTCGTGGAAGTCGCCTTCGCTTGCGCCTCCATCACCAGTAAAAACGGCAGTGATTTTGGAATTAGATTTAAGCTTGTTGGCCAATGCTATTCCATCTGCCACTCCTAATTGAGGCCCTAAGTGGGATATCATCCCTACAATGTGATAATCGTTAGTTCCGAAATGGAAAGAACGATCGCGGCTTTTGGTAAAACCTCCTGGCTTGCCTTGAAATTGCGAGAATAGACGGTTCAGTGGGATATCCCTAACGGTGAAAATCCCAAGGTTCCGGTGCATCGGTAAAATATACTCATCAGAATCCATAGCCAAAGCTGTTCCAACGGAGATTGCTTCCTGTCCGATTCCAGAGAACCATTTGGCAATTTTACCTTGACGCAAAAGCACCAGCATCTTCTCCTCGATCATTCGAGGCTTTAAAATCTGCTTGTAGATGCTAACTAGTTGCTCGTTTGTAAGCGATTTGCGGTCAAAAAGCATGAGATTCAGGCATATATGGCTTTTGCAAAGGTATTCAAAAGCAACCTAACTTTGTGCCATAACTTGGACAAGTAAAATGTGGCAGAACATTTTGGTTTTCACTCTGATTGGACTATCCACAATATTCCTTTTGTCGCGCTTTCTAAATAAAGGCAATAAAAAAGGGTGTGATGGATGCGGTTAGGCTAGGCTAGTCCAATTTCACGAATCTTATTGCCCCTTCCACTCCCGACATTTTCAAGTAGTAAATTCCGTTAGACAGGCTGCTTGCATTCCAAGAGAGCTTGTGAGAACCTTGACTACGGAATCCAGCATCAAGCATTGCAACTTGGTTTCCTAAGACATCCCATACTTGGATTAGAACATCGTTAGCTTTAGCGACTCCAAATGAAATTGAAACCTCGCCAGCGGCAGGATTTGGAGAAATGAATTGCAATCCTTGGTTGGGAATCTGTGTTACAGGAGGAACCGAATTCAACGCATCGTATCGGATTTGTGCGGCGTTACCTGCATTCTGTATCATCGACAAGTTTTCACCACCTATCAAAGCAAATGCAACTCGTATTGAATCGCCAACGGGGATTGCATGGGGGCCTGATGAAAGCGTCATCGACACATCACTGCCAGCTCCGGATTGTCCAGCCTGTGGACGAGATGTTGTTAGCGTTGTATGTTTTTCAACTTTGGTAAACCCATCATAAATATTTACGGAACCAGCGGCACCGTTATTTTCCAAACCATACATGTTCACGCCGCCAGGACTTAGCTTCCGTATTCCCGCATATATCACAGGAGTTCCCGTATTGAAACAATAGCCCATTTGTGAATTGCTATCAAAATCCGCACGGTTATCGCCGATATTTCCGATATCCCAATCAGCATATATTCCAGCAAACAGGTTTTGAATCGGACTAGCACCTGTGTTTGAGATTACATATTCCACTATGACATACTTGGCATCGGCAGGATCTGCCCAAGCGAAAGTGTTGTGACGAACTTCGACATCAATCTTATTGGTAGTTGCACCATCGTCACTAAAAATACCTTCCAAATCAAAATCCGACTTTACAGAAGGTATCAGTTTACGCACATTTAACAGCGAAACGAAGTCGCTTGAAATTTGAGATGTAGGAGAACCGAATATTTGGTCACAAACTTTTGATGTATCTGTTGACAGCATTAGTCCCGCCTCATAAAGAAACGAGTTTCCGTCGTTGTATGTGAAACCAACTCCTTGGCTTTGGGCAGCGTTATACCCTATTCTACTTTTACTTGTGATGGTGGTTCCGATATCATTTACCAGAACATTAATATAGTCTACATTCACAACCAAATCGAATGTCTGCCAATCGGCATATGCTCCATCATTGAACTGCAAGCGAAATGTCACTTTGGTGTTGAAAGGAACGGAGGGGTTAACGATAGCGCGGAAAGGTACCGAGCCATTGGTATAATTAGCCAATGTTGCCATTGAACCTGGATTGATGCCCGAGTTAATTACTGCTACGCCTGGATTATTTGATACCAAGGACACATTCAGATTTTGAAGAGGAGCGAGATAATTTTTCAGAGTAACCACCATATCCAAAGTATCATTTCCAGTAAATGCGTTGTCGTTGTTATCGGTGATTACAATATCTTCCATGCGAACAGACTTCGGCGATTCGGTAAGCGCTCGGAACATGTTAAGTCTTCCGCTGCCTAGTTGATATTGGTAGTTGGCATTTCCAGGAATGGAATAAATGTTATCCGAGGTGGCTCGCAATTGTTCTCCAAGCTGGCCGGGTGTGTAATTTGGAAATTGGGTTTTAACCAAGGCAGCAGCGGCTGCAACAATGGGAGAAGCGAATGATGTCCCGGAAGACAACGAGTAATTGTTATCGAAGATGGTTGAATAAACAGCCTCGCCTGGTGCACACAAATCGATTCCTGTGCCATAACTAGAGTTGGACCATTTGGTGTCGGTGTTATTGGTGCCTGTTACAGATAGCACGTTCTTGTAGGAGGCAGGATAAAAAAGCGCATCGTTATTGGCATTTCCTGCTGCTGCCACCACCAAGGAGTTTTTATTGAATGTAGCGTAATCAACAATATCTTGTCCGTATTGGCTGCTGGCGAAGCTGCCCCATGAACAGTTGATGACTTGGCATCCCATATCGGCGGCATACACGATGCCCTCGTAAGCGGCATTCAACACTCCGTTATTAGAAATCTTTACGGGAAGGTATTTAACCTTGAATCCAGGGCCAGCCATTCCAACTGAATTGTCAGTAGCAGCACCGGCGAGACCGGAGACAAATGAGCCGTGAACCACATCCACACTGGGATCGTTGTCGTTCGCGCCCACATCCCAGCCCATGAAGTTATCGATATATCCATCGTTATCATCGTCTATACCATTGATTGGATCGGCGTAATTGTATTTTATCCCAGCTGCAAGATCAGGGTGATCCAAATCTGTTCCTGTATCGGTTACTCCAACTACCATATTGGTATCACCTTTGTTCAAGTCCCAGGCTTGATAGGCTCTGATCAAGGTAAGATAGTACTGAGAAGCTGTGTCCGGATCGTTAGGTTGGTAAAGAAGCTGTTGGATGTATTTAGGTTCGGCATATTCAACCACCCCGGAAGAGTTGAGTAGTTTCAATGCTTTTTCCAATGGATAGGAATTGGAAAGAGACACTTCATATAAAAGCGACAAATCGACCGATTTAACGCTTTTGGATTGAGGATCGCTGATTGGAGCAGCATGATTGGGGAATTTCTTATTAACTGATGAAGCTCCAATTGTCTGGAAGATGGACTGGATACGAGAATCGTCAATTGCATTGTGGCGACAAGTGGCGCGAGCCGTTGGCTTCATTTTAAGAATGATTTTACCCTGTTCGAAGCTGGGCTTGAAACGGTCTAAGTTTTGGGATTGCAAAGGCAATGCCACAAATAGAAACGCAAATAGAATCAAGAAAGGGATTAGTCTTTTCATCGCCAATAAGGTTTATGGTAAATATAACACGGACAGGTGAGATTACCAATCTAGCAGAAAATTAGTCGGCCAAATCCCACTTAACCCCAATTTTCAGGGTCCTGCCTTGCAAAGGATATCGCCAAGAGCCATAATATTCACGAGTACCAATGCCGGCATTTAAATGGTCGAGCCGGATGGTTAGGATGGCCGTTTTGATTTTCAAGTCTGCAAATGCGCCAAACATGGTAAATCCTCCTGTTTTGCGATTATCTTGTAGGTAGAAAACTCCTGTAGCTGGCATATAACCGTAGGAGTAATCTTTTAACCAATAAGTAAGATCGAAACCGACTTTTAGGTCAAGTGCTTTTTTGAATAACAGGTTACGATAATAAACCGAACCGAAATAATTGAAGTCGGGAATTCTGATGACATTTTGATTACCTGAAAAAGCGTAATCGATTCTTTGAGTACTACCGAACTTATGCAACTTGAAGATTTTGGTGGCATATACCTTGCCATACCCTATTTGTTTTTCATACTGTTGAGGCAGTGCATCCTCGCGGTAAAATACCAAGCCGTTTACCGCAGCCACTTCCATACCGTATTCGAGTTCCCATTTGGGGATTACATGTGCAAAATCAGCGTAAAGGCTCTTGGTGTTTTCAAAAGTGTTGATCCAAGCGAAATGATTGGAGATGTAGTATAGCACGTTTTCGGATGGTCTTTCTGATCGGTATCTCAATTGTAATTTGAGCTTTCCGTAATTACCAGTTTCAGTGGAAAGCAAAGTATTGATCTCCGACAATGAGTCAAGTGATTGCAGCCAGTGCAAAGAGGCAGAAGATTTCTCATTTGAAAAGTCGAATAACAGCTGCATCATAAGTTGATTGTAAGACAAGGCATCGAACCCATTTATTTCATATTTGGAATTCTCGAGCCATAGGCCTGCGCTGATCGCTGTTGAAGATTTTCCGCTTTCTTTAGAATACTTCAGCCCGAACTGATTGTTCATTCGCTGATGAAACGTGGAATCATACGTGGCGGTTGAGTCTACAAAAAACGTATTGAAGTATCCAGAATCAGGATTTTCCGAATAGAAAACGAATGATGACCTGTTTAAAGACAACTTGTGATAGAGAGACCAACCCGGAGTGGAGGATGTGCTTTTTCGAATAGCGAAAGACTGGTCGACATTGTATTGATTCTGTCGATGGTATACACCTGCCTTTTGTAGAAAAACAGGAAGTGTTCTTGTATCCAAACGCGTAGCGGACTCGAAACTGGAGTCAGATGAAATCCCACCGTTTTCCTCATTGAAAATCCGAAAAAAACGATAGTTCATTGTTGCTGCATACCTGGAATTAGTATCGTTATAGGCACCAACAAGCATGAATCTTCTACCCGAGCTTAATTGGCGAGAAAAATCACCTGGAGTAGTATGAGCTCCGACCGAAATACCGAATCGAAAACCTTTCTTCAAGTGTTGATAGTGGTTCACATGTATATGCTGTTCCTTTTTGCTTCCAAGGTGGTATTCGATTCGGGATTTTTTAGACCCGGCAGTGTCGGAATTAGTGAACAACAACGGTCGGTATCCGTAATAGTCGAATTGCTGAAACCCCAAACGGGAGAAGGAATATTCTTGGTTGTACGATAATGGTTTGAACCTAGCGGTTCCATAGCCACCGGTTCCAATGAATATCGATGATTCCCACCTCGATGGATCGAAAAAGAGATTTGAGGAAAGTATTGAATCGCAAGATGGCAATGACTGTGCAAATGACACTGTTTGACAGAGCAATAAAATAGCAATAGCCAAAAAACGTTTTGAGGCCTTTAGAATCGCTTGGTTGAAAAAAGCAACCACATTGGAGGATGACATCGGATAACGCATAAACCTAGCTGCAAACCTACGAATAAAGCCCTAGAGGGAAAGGTTAGACCCAGATGAAATGGTGCATAAATAAAAAAGCCCTGAAGATTGCTCTTCAGGGCATTTAAGTTTACGGCAACGACATACTATCCCATCCGC
>JBJTQS010000136.1:0-3103 GCA_046075765.1 Bacteroidota bacterium | reverse complement strand
TGCAACTTTTTCGAAAGGCGCTCCTTTGATCACCATATCGCGGATTTTCATGGCGCGGTTGTAAGCCTCCAAGGTGTCTTTTGGAAGTGCATCAGGTGCAACATTGATGAGGATGTGGCTTGCGCGAACATCTTTCAACATGCGGTTGTAGGCCTCCTGTAAAAGGGCTTCGGTAACTTCTTTGTCGGTCATGTATGGCTGTGCAAGCTGTTTGCGGTAGCCTTTCAATTCGTTGATGAAGGTGATGCCAGTATCCAGTTTCAAACTTTCCGCTTCGCGCACTTTCAACTTGTAGTTGATGTAAAGCTGCACGTATTCACGCAGGTCGGCCATGTCGTAAGCACCTTCCTTCTGGATGTTTTTTCGGTACACCTTTTCGAATTCCGATTTGGTGATGGGGTTGCCATCGATAACCATTAGTACGGGCGACTCTTCCACAACGGGCTTTGGCGCTTCGGTTGGTTTAGCCGGTTTAGCACCTTTGGCGGTGGTGGTTTTCTGGGCTAGAGCCTGGTAAGACAGCGTGCCAATGAAAACGGTGAATAGGATGGCGGTAATCTTTTTCATGGTATTTTTTATTGAGTTGTTTTTTATGGACGGCGCGAATCTAATTCGCGGCAATGAAATTATCGTGAATAGTTGGGTGCGTCGCGGATGATGGTTACGCCATGCGGATGGCTTTCGCGTACCCCGTTCATGGTGATGCGGATGAACCGCGCTTCTTGAAGGGTTTTGATGTCTTTGGCGCCGCAATAGCCCATGCTGGCACGAAGGCCGCCTACCAATTGGTAAATCTCCTCCGCCAAAGCGCCTTTGTAGGGCACGCGTCCAACGATTCCTTCGGGTACCAGTTTTTTGATATCGTCTTCGGCATCCTGGAAGTAACGGTCTTTCGAACCTTCCTTCATCGCCTCGATGGAGCCCATGCCTCGAATCACTTTGTATTTACGGCCTTCATAAATGATTCCTTCACCAGGTGATTCTTCCACACCTGCGAAAAGCGAACCGGCCATGATGCAGCTGGCACCGGCGGCTATCGCTTTCGGGATATCGCCCGTGAAACGAATGCCTCCGTCGGCGATGATGGGAACATTGGTCCCCTTCAGTGCTTTGGCAACATTCATCACGGCAGTGAGCTGTGGCACACCCACACCTGCAACTACGCGTGTGGTGCATATGGAGCCTGGCCCGATACCTACTTTCACGGCATCAGCACCAGCTTTTACCAACGCCTTGGCCGCTTCTGCAGTGGCAATGTTTCCTACTACGATATCAAGTTTGCCGAATTGCTTGCGGACCTTTTTCAGTGTTTCAATAACGCCCTTGGAATGACCATGCGCCGTGTCGATCACGATGGCATCCACACCTGCACTCACCAATGCACTTACACGCTCGATCACATCGGCGGTAACGCCAACGGCCGCAGCTACACGCAAACGACCAAGTGAATCTTTGCATGAGTTGGGGCGCGACTTGTACTTGATGATGTCTTTGTAGGTGATGAGACCGATGAGCTTTCCTTGCTTATCGATCACGGGAAGTTTTTCAATCTTGTAGTCTTGCAGGATCAGTTCAGCTTTTTGCAAGCTGGTGATGCCTGTTACGGTGATGAGGTTTTCGCGCGTCATCACATCCTTCACCTTGCGGCTAATTTGCTTTTCGAATCGCAAATCACGGTTGGTGAGGATTCCTACCAGGATGTTCTTGGCGTTAACGATTGGAATGCCTCCGATTTTTTGTTCTTTCATGATCGCGAGGGCTTCGCCGATGGTGGCGTTTTCATTCAGCGTAACGGGATCATGGATCATGCCGCTTTCGGAGCGTTTCACTTTTCGCACTTCAGATGCCTGTGCGGCAATGCTCATATTTTTATGCAAAACACCGATGCCGCCTTCTTGCGCCATGGCAATGGCCAAAGTGGCTTCGGTAACCGTATCCATCGCGGCAGAAACAATCGGTATGTTGATGCGGATGTTCCTCGAAAAGTTGGTTGAGATATCTGTATCGCGCGGTAAAATTTCCGAATAAGCCGGAACCAATAAAACGTCGTCGTATGTGAGTCCTTCTTCGACGATTTTCATCACCGGTTTTTTCATTGGTTTCTTTTTTGTTTGGTTAGAAGGAGGCAAAAGGTCCGAGGCTGCTTTTCCAAGGGACTGCAAAGGTAGCAAATTAACGTTTTGCCCTTTGAAAGCCATGCGGTTGTGGCTTGCTTTTCAGCGGATTAGCTGCACCAGCCCTCTTTTTGTTATCTCATTGCCATTCAACCCTTTGGCAACAATAACATAGAGGTATGACCCTATCGGAGCCTCATTTCCCGAAATCGTACCGTTCCAACCTGCCGCCACCTGGGTGGTTTCGTACACCAATTGCCCCCACCTGTTTTAGATCCGCATAACAAATCCCTCCGGGTCATCAAACCTCAAAACGGGCGCGAAAATCGGGTTCAGTCCGCCCGGCGTAAAGGCGTTCGGCACAAATGCCACTGGCTCTTGCGGTGCACAATCGATATTCGAATAAGCAGAGTCGGCGAATCCATATTGATTCGAAGGCGTTTCGTAAGCGAGAATCACATAGCAGAAGTTGCCATCTAAGGTGGTCAGTTGACTTACATCTTCGGTAAAATCCAATGTATCGGCCGAAGTGGTTCCAGCTTCATCATTGCTGATGGCTCCATTGTACACTCTGAAGATCTTGTAGCCCTGCACCGGATTGTCCCAACCTTCGTAATTGGTCCATTCCAATTTACTGATGTAATCTGTGCCACCCTCGGCTCGAAGGAAAACGGTGCCTGCGATATTTTCAGAGAAGTACTCGTTATCGCACGAGTCGCGCGCCGAAACTTTGTAAAATCTTTGTGCTACATCGGCATCCGCGTTAACGTCTAAAAAGGAAATATCCCCGGAAGGGTCATAAGGAACAGCACCAATTTCGGTGAAATTCCCGTTTTGCGAATTAGCTCTGAAAAAGTGATAGGTTTTGGTGTCGGCAGCAGGATCCGCATGGCAACGAAGCTGCACGGCCGAACCGGTTACACTTGCATAACGCACATAGAGGAACTCAGGTTGTGTGAATATATCGGCTAACACGGAGGCAACATTCG
>JBJTQS010000135.1:0-9281 GCA_046075765.1 Bacteroidota bacterium | reverse complement strand
ATTTGTCTTCGGCCTCTTTCTTGGCTTTTTGTTCAAGTTCCTTTTTCAATCTGTCAGCTTCTGCTTTAGCCTTTGCTTCTGCCTCTTTTTTGAGTCGTTCAGCCTCTGCCTTGGCTTTTGCCTCTGCTTCCTTCTTGAGTCGGTCTGCTTCTGCTTTGGCTTTTTCCTCCAGCTCTTTCACTTTAGCATCAATAACCTCTTTTACTTGCTCTTTAACCGTTGGTGTACCTGCTGCCGATCCTGAACCAAAAGAGACATTCACTTTTGGGTCTTTCACAGTGCCAGTGATGTGAGCATTTACTTTGGCTTCGCGACCTATACTCATGTTTGCGCCGGTGGCTTGATTGGCTTTTGCAAGTAGCGAATTGATAGCATCGGAAGCCTGCAAACCTGCTATTTGTAAAGGTATGGCTGAAACGATATTGTAATCAATCGACTGGTCGAATCCGTTCGAACCCGAAACGGTTGATTTAATTCCAGCCATGTTCAATGGGAATGGCTCCACTTGAACGCGGCCGTTTTCAAATCTGAAAGATATATTCAGGTTTTCAGGTGAGAAACTTTTGAATTGATCCATTTTGATCATATCGGCCAACTTTACCAAAGGTTTGAAATTGTCCACAGTCAATCCGGAAGTTTGTAGCTTACCTCCGCCCGTCAATGAATTATAAACCGGCTCCATCTTTTGATCCATCTCTCCTTTGATGTTGAACACGGCGCCGTATTTGCCACTACATTGTTCTGCAACAGGAGCGAGTTTTTTAACCGACTCAAAAGCTTGAAAGGTTTTTTTGATGTCCATGCCCGCCACATCCAAATTGAATTGGAAAGCTGGTTTCTTCAAATCCTTGGAGTCATAGGTTCCACTCATGCCTACGGTACCATCCAATAAACCGAATGCGAACTTGTTGATGATGATTGCTCGATCACGAACATTCAAACTGGCAACGGCATTGCTCAACACATGTTTTTGCATGAATACTTGACCTGCCTTAGCAGTGAGGGTGAAATCGATGTTACCTGGTACTTCAAATACGCCTGTGCTCGCTGTAGCGGTTGATGTGTCAGTGGAAGTTGACATGTATTCGTTAAGGTCGACTAAATTGGCATTCACATCCAATGTGCCCGTCAGCAATTGATTTTCTTTGAATACATAACCCATCAGATTGTCGATCCATCCTGTAGCCGTAAGCGAAGTCTTGCCGGTTTTCATGGCAAGTTGGTTAAGCGTTACATTTTTCGGATTGAATACAAGTTCTGCGTTTGATATTTCAACACCGCTTTTGAATTCGTTACTGGCGTAGCTGAATCCTTTCAGTCTCATCATGCCTTCTGCGCGGAAATACTGGTAGCGCTGGTTCTCAATTGCCGACATGCGGCCAGAGGCAGCAACATCAGCTTCCAAAACACCTGCAAGTCGTGTATCCTTCTCTAAAGGGAACATGCGTGCTACTGCACCCAAATCCAAGCGACCTTTCACTGAGCCATCAATTTGAGGGTCGGACACAGGTGTCTTTACCAACAATCGAATATCGAATGGGTCTTTACCTACCTCAAGGTGCATACTACTCAAATCGATTATGGTGTTGTCTGGAACACCATCTGGATTTTTTACCGATAAATTAACCGTAACATTATTCAATGCCACTGGCAGGTTAGGGTAACTGAATTGGCCTTTATCGATTTTCAGATCGAGGCTGAAACCAGGCATGGTTGTTTCACTATAAACACCTTTCAAGTATCCACTTAAAGCCAAAGTGCCGGAACTTTTCGCTTTATCGAAATCAGTTTTGTAAGCACCGGGAATCAATGATACGAAGTTGCTGAAGTCGTTTTTTCGGATGTCGAATTTCAAATCCATTTCAATAGGATCATTGGGCATGGCCACATATCCTGTTAGACCCATCACCAATTCATTCACTTTGATTTCATTGTCTTTGAAAGTGAATTTCATTGCCTTCATGTCCATATCCAGATCAGCTTTCAATGATGTCTTTGTTTTGCTGAGGTATTTCACACCGCCATAAGCCATGTCCAATGACTCAACGTCTGTTGATGTAGAGAAGCTGAAGAAGTCATCCGAGAAATCGCCGCGGCCTTTGTGAACAACATTCGCCATTTTGAGATAAAAACCGAGTGATCGGTCATCGTATGTGATATTCCCGTTCTTGATGCCGTAGCGTTTCAATTGAATCTTCATACCAGTCCCTGAAGCAGCTGGTGCTTGAGTGGTGTCGGGAATAGCTATATCCCAATTCGCTTTCCCATCTTCCAGCACAATCAAATTGATGGTTGGGGTGTTCAAGTAAATGCTGCGTATCCTGATTTGGTCCCCACTTAATATGCTCATCAGATCAACGGTAGCTACCATGCGACCTACCTGCAGCAAGGTGTCTCCTGCGAAGGTATCGCGTCCTACAATGGAAACGCTATCGATACTTATGGTAAGGTGGGGGAAATGCCGGAACAAGGTTACACCAACATCAGTGAAGTTCACTTGGGCATTCACATTTTCGTTGGCCCCTTTTTTAACGGCTTCAATGATTTTGCCTTTGAAAAGGAATGGAAGCGCAACAATCATAATGAGCAATAACGCCACTATTGAGGCAATGGAGAGCAGTATTTTCTTTTTCCGGTTCATCTGGTTTCTTATAATCTATAAACGTGTGGTTCGGTGTTTTAGCATGAGGTCGGCCACAACCAACGCGGCCATAGATGATACAATAGGAACGGCTCTGGGTACTACACAAGGATCATGCCGACCTGTTGCTACGAAACTAGTTTTTTCGCCAGCGCGATTGATGGTGTTTTGCTCGATGGCTATGGTGGAAACGGGTTTGAATCCAACACGGAATAGAATATCGTTTCCGTTACTGATTCCACCATGGGTTCCGCCGGCATGGTTGGTGGATGTGATGGATTTACCGTTTATTTTTTGTATCACATCGTTGTGCTCTGAGCCTTTTTTCAAAGTGCCATCGAACCCATCTCCCATTTCAAAGCCTTTCGCAGCATTGATACTCATCATGGCAGAGGCCAATAATGCAGGCAGTTTTCCGAACACCGGTTCGCCAATTCCTGCAGGTAGGTTTTGTACCACGCAAGAAATGGTGCCGCCACAGCTATCACCGGCTTTTCTGATTGTGTCAATATGCTCCCGCATGGCTTCGGCAGTTGGGAGATGGCAAGTTCTAACATCATTCTGGTAAATGATATTTAGGTCGGGATTGAGATTGTCGGGTAAAGTCACAGGGCCAACGGAGGATGTCCAAGCATGCACATGAACTCCGTAATGCTTCAGCAATTGCATGGCAAAAGCGCCACCCACAACCCTACACACGGTTTCCCTAGCCGATGCTCTTCCGCTTCCGCGATGGTCGCGGATGCCGTATTTCACTTCCCAAGTGTGATCGGCATGCCCGGGTCTGTATATGTCCTTCAATTGGTCATAGTCCTCCGACCGCTGATCTTGGTTTCGAATGATGAAACCTATGGGCGTTCCCAATGTCACACCATCCATCAAACCTGATAAAATCTCTACACGATCTCTTTCGTTTCGAGGGGAGGTGATAGCGCTTTGACCTGGCCTGCGAAGATCAACGAGCTGCTGTATAGCTTCCAAGTCTGTTGGAAGTCCTGATGGTAAACCATCGATAACACCTCCCATGGCAACGCCGTGCGACTCACCAAAGGTTGTCAGTTTCAATATCGATCCAAAGGTGTTGTTCGACACGTTTTGTGGTTCAATCCAATATGCGTTCCTGAAGTTTCACCTGAACATCCATCCAGGCTTCAAACACGGGGCTTTCATACCACAACTCACGCAATTCAGAATCTGTAAGTATGCGGTCGATGGCCATTGCAGCTTGCTCTCCCAGGTTTATTACCTCATAATGGGAATCGGAGCCTTCTTGAATGAAAATACCCATCCATTCACTCAGATCATCGGGGAAATCATCGGCCGGACGTCCTAGCGCAGCTGCCACAATCTCACACGCAACTAAGGCCTCCTCACATTCCGTCAAGTCGGCTCGTTCATCATCGTCATTCATTCGCTCTATAGCCAATCGGATAAGTCCGAAGCCATTGATACTCATATCATCCAAAAAAGCCGATGCGGTTTCTCCTTCAAAATTGGAAATGCGGTCATTCTCCATGTCACAAATTTACATTTTCAAAACCAATAGAGTGGAACGAAGTTTTTATTCGTGTTTAAATCGTTCATAAAACGCTTTTTCTAGCTCAGGTCTGTCTTCAGGATGTGCCAATGTTATCAGTGCTTGGGCCCTTTTTCTAAGGTTCATTCCGAAAAGGTTAACAGCGCCATATTCAGTAACCACCCAATGAACATGTGCCCTTGTGGTTACGACCCCGGCACCCAGTTTCAAAATGGGTACGATGCGAGGAATACCTTTTCCGGTTCTGCTGGGCAGGGCTATGATGGGTTTTCCTCCATCCGACATGGCCGCGCCACGCATGAAGTCCATTTGTCCGCCCACACCCGAATACTGGTATGTCCCGATGGAGTCGGAACAAACTTGACCAGTCAGGTCCATTTCGATACAGCTGTTGATGGCTACCACTTTTGGATTTTTCCTGATTATATAAGGTTCGTTTACATAATCCACATCTAAGAACGCGAAATCTGTATTGTTGTGTATGCGTCCATAGAGTTTGGAAGTTCCTGCACAAAAGGAAGTCACGGTTCTTCCGCGATGTTCTGTTTTCAAGCTATTATCAACGGCGCCAGAATCGATTAGTTGGAGTACTCCATCCGATAGCATTTCAGTGTGAACTCCCAGGTGCTTGTGGTTGGTGAGTTGGGATAAAACGGCGTCTGGAATACATCCGATGCCCATTTGCAGCGTGCTGCCGTCTTCAATGAGGGTTGCAACATGTTTTCCTATCTGAATCTCAACAGCTGATACATCCTTAGAGTAATCAACTTCATGCAGTGGACTCTCATGCCAAATGGCTGCATGAATGCTGCTGGCATGGATAAGAGTGTCTCCATGTGTTCGTGGCATGCGAGGATTCACCTGCGCAATCACTACCGTAGCAACATCGGCGGCGGTTCGTGCGGCATCCACGGAAGTGCCCAAAGAAACATAACCGTTTTCATCTGGTGGTGAAACATGGATAATGGCTACTTCGATCGGTAGCACTCTTCTCTTGAAAAGCTCTGGGATTTCGCTCAGGAATATCGGAACATAATCTCCGTTTCCAGACTGTATCGTTGGGCGAATGGGTGCAGATACGAAGAGGGCGTTGATTTTGAAATTGTCGGAAAACTCCTCCTGTGCAATCGGAAAATTCCCGAAAACACTGATGCAAACAACCTCTGATTGATGGAACATCTGGTGGTGCAGGGCCATCTGTTCCACCAAATAGGTGGGGGTAGCCGCACTTCCGTGGATGTAAATCCGCGCACCTTGAGGTATCAACTTGAAGGCTTCGGTAGGGGAGGTGTATCTCATTATTTCCATCGCTGCAATTTTAAACATCCATCAAGTTAAAGCATATGATATTCATCAAAAAGAAAAAGGCCATCCAAATGGGAGGGCCTTTCAAAATCAGTAACTGTTGGGGCTTTTATTTTTTGTCCCACCATAAACCAATGTTCATACCAACTTCAAAAAACAGCCTAGTGCCTTTGGTGCTTCTTGGCCCTGGCGCTATCGTGTAAATACTACCATTAGGAGTATCCACAGAACCGATATCTCTTCTTTCGCCTTTGTAGTTTCGGGCACCAATTCCTACAAAATAATCAATGATGGTTTTGTCATTCATATTTTGGTAACCCCAACGAAGGGCTAGAATGGTTTGGTTTTCGAATTCTTTTATGTCTTTATCGGAGGATGTAATGTCTGCAGGGTCGGAAGTGGCTACTTCCCCGTATGCAGTGTAATTATATCTTCTGTATTGGATATTGAATCCAAGGTATGAGCCATCCATACCATCCTCGTCTGCGTAATAGAACTTCGGGGTTGCAGTCAAGAAAAATCCAACCTTGCATTCCCTGGCAGCATAATCGTAATCATTGTCGTAAATATCCAGGGTTTCATCGAAATATTCACTTGTCTGGGGTTTAGAACCGAAACCTTCTTCACCAGCCAATAAACCATAAACCCAGTTTCTACCGGTAAGTCCGGTTCCAACTTCCACCGCAAATAAGTCGCTGAACTCTCTTTCATAGTTTAAGCCGTAAAGGCCTGAAACTAACCTGAAAACACCCAGCTTAACAGCAGATGCATCATATTTTTTGTTGCTGTTTTCCTCGGCGGTGCTTGAACCGTCTCCAAAATAAACGACAGTGGTATTGCTTTTGGAGGTGTCTGTCTGACCAAATGAATTCGCATAAGTCAGTGTAAGGATGCTAATGATAATCAGTACTCTTTTCATGATAAACTTTTTTTAACTTCGCGAAGGTATCTAAATAAAACTAAACAGCACAAAAAATGAAGAACAAACTGTTTATCATATTTTTATTGGCCTTAGGTGTTTCAACTTACAAGGCGTCCGCTCAAAAAGCAACCATTAAATGGAGCGAGGAATTTATCGAGGAGAAAGGCGAGAAGCTGGGTGAAGTCTTGTACGATGACGGGACATATATTTATGTCAGGGTTACCAGCATCACCAAGGGAGAGCGTGGCAAGGGTAAAGCCATTACCCCTGGCATCATGAAGCTTGACAAGGATATGAAACCTGTTGCCCGCGAGAATTATACCAGCGATATGGACGATATCGACCTGCAAGGTTTGTTTTACATGGGTGGAAACTTCCTTATGCTAACATCCAAGTACGAGAAATCCAGTAACTCAACTGAGGTTTTTGCAGTTTCGATTGATAAAAACACTTTGAAGCCTAAAGGTAAAACCGTATCACTTTGGAAATTGTCTGCTCCGCCCAAAAAATATTTCAGTTGGAATGCATCTCTTTCCGATGATTCTTCAAGTATGCTGCTCTTCGCAACTTACAATCAGAAAGACGATGAAAAGGAGCGCTTTGCTTATAAAGTGGTTGGCAAAGATTTGGGAACTATTCAGGAAAAAATGGTTGAACTCAAATACATCAACGAGGATTTCTCCATACTCAATTACAAGGTTTCCAAGAATGGAGATCTCTATGTGCTTTCTAAAGGCTACAAAGAGGGAGCAAGGGGTCAGGTAGAGCGTGGAGCTGATAAAAAGAAGGTAGCTACTTATGATGTGGTTATCCTGAAATACGGAAAAGATGCAACCGAAAAAGAATATCGCATCCCAATGGGCGAGAAAATTATGGATGCATATGCTATGAGCAACGACCCAGTAACGGATGATTTATTTGTGGTTGGCACATTCCAAGCAACCACAGAAGATGGAGTAATCGGTTACTTCTTCAATCGAATCAACTCCAAAACAGGTGATGTAACCGCAGCCAAAATCAATATGTTTCCACTTTCTTTCATCGACAAAGTTAACCGACTGAATGACGATAAAAGCAAGGGGAAAAACCCGGGCATTTCAAGGTATTTCAACATCACCGATTTAATTGTGACTCCGGATGACCGCATGTATGCTTTGATCGAAAAGCGTTACTCAGTAACTACCACATCCAAATACGGTTCTTACACTACTTATTATTCGAATTCAATCATCGCCATACAAATGGACAAGAACGGAAACCAGGTTTGGATGAACCACATCCCCAAGAGCCAGTTCTTTAACTCACTTACAGCCTATATCTATTATTCAACCATGGTGACCAAGGACAAGTTGTATATTTTCTACAACGACATCGAAAAGAACTTGGCTTACAACATCAATTCTGCTGATGAGGAGCCCAAGCGATTCAATTCCATGGACGATATGTATTTGATGATGGTTGAAATTGATGCGCAAGGCAAAATGAGCCGCAAGCAACTTGTCAGCTCTGAAAAGTCCGGACATCCATTTTACATTAGTGGAAGCAAGCAAACAGCTCCCAATCATTTCATAATCTACTGTTATCGTTTTAAAAAGGAAATAAACCGTTTGGGATTGGCTGTGTTTGAATAATCTTTTTGATTAAGGGTAAAAGCCTAATACAAATCAGGGGCGTGACATCTGTCATGCCCCTTGTTTTTTGAAATTAGTAGCTTTGGCCGTCTTACTATATGGCTACTTCGGCTAACGAATCTTCTATCGACAAACCATTCAAGTGGCTCGTCTCTATTTTGGCTGGTTGTTTTTTATTGTACTTCGGTAAGCCGTTATTCATACCGCTGGCGTTTGCCTTATTCATCAGCTTCATCCTGTATCCTGTCTGCCGCAAATTGGAAAGCAAAGGTTTTTCTAAAACTTTTGCCATTTCTGTAGGGCTATCTGTATTGTTACTCGTCGGTATGCTAATCGTTGCAGCTTTGTACATTCAATTCGTGAATTTCACATCTGACTGGGGTGTTATGAGGGAGAAAATCGCGTTGTTGTGGACTTCCATACAAACCTATGCCGTTCGAGAGTTCAACATGAATCCGGCGGAAGTTGAGCAATGGACTACAGATCTTACCCATTCGATGGCTTCGAAAATATTCTCATGGGTAGAGATGGCTTTCCTCTCTTTTTTTGTGAATGTGGTGATGCTGGTGCTGATACCTTTTTACACTTTCTTGATTCTATACTACCGACGCATGCTGGTTGAGTTACTGCTTGGTTTTTTCAGCAAAGGAAGGGTGGAGCGCATGCGTGAAGTGATTGTTTTGGCCGTTGGGACCTATTACGGTTTTGTTAGGGGGATGATCGTTGTTTACTTAGCCGTGGGAACGCTTAACACCATCGGTTTGCTGGTTTTGGGTATTCCGCATGCCATACTCTTCGGGTTTTTGACAGCCTTCATGACCTTCATTCCATACATCGGTATCATCATCGCCTCCTTACTTCCAATATCCTATGCATGGATCACTTACGATTCCGCTTGGTATCCGTTGGGAGTCATAGCCATCTTCACTTTCGTACAGTACCTCGAGGCCAACCTGATTTTCCCATGGGCGGTAAGCCAGCGGCTAAAGCTGAATACACTAGCAACACTTATGGTTATCATATTAGGAGGCATCCTTTGGGGGGCAGCCGGAATGATACTCTTTGTGCCTTTTGCGGCCATTCTGCGTTTAGTGGCTGAGAGAATGGACGGTTGGGAGGGGCTTGCCCGATTCCTGGGCCAAGAATGATTAATACCATTCGTTTGTATCGCGTAAATTTGCGCCATGATTAATAGACATTTGATTTGGCCCATATCGATTCGCTACGGATTTTTTTGTGGTATTT